>CAZNQY010000023.1:0-15391 GCA_964575635.1 uncultured Saccharimonas sp. (SeqCode)
CTATATATAAATACGAATAGTGGAGATAATTAAATAATGCCCGAGATTAAACCAAGCGATATACAATCATTTGCCAGCATTAAAGTTGTTGGTGTGGGTGGTGCCGGCGGATCTGCCGTAAACCGCATGAAAGATGCCGGATTAGTTGGCGTCGAATTTATTGCAATGAATACTGACGCCCAAGCTTTACATAACAGCCGAGCTGACGTCAAATTACACCTAGGTAATTCAACTACTAGCGGATTAGGTGCTGGAGCGAATCCTACTACCGGTGAAGCAGCTGCTAACGAATCACGCGAAGATATTCGTCAAGCTTTAGTTGGTGCAGATATGGTTTTCGTGACTATCGGTGCTGGTGGTGGTACTGGAAGTGGTGCAGGTTATATCGTCGCCGAAGTCGCTAAAGAACTTGGTATCTTGGTTGTTGGTGTGGCTACAAAGCCATTTAGTTTTGAAGGCGAAAAGCGCCGCCAAAACGCAGAGTGGGCGATATCGCAACTTGGCCGTCACGTTGACACCTTGATTACTATTCCAAATGATCGATTGCTTCAGACTATTGACCGCCGAACTCCGCTACTTGAAACTTTCAAGATTGCTGATGACGTTTTGCGTCAAGGTGTTCAGGGAATTTCTGAATTAATTACCGAACATGGTTTGATTAACTTGGACTTTGCCGACGTTAAGGCGATTATGAGCAATGCTGGTTCAGCACTTATGGGAATTGGCCGCGCAAGTGGCGATAACCGCGCAGCTTTGGCAGCACAACAAGCAATTGAATCTCCGCTTATTGAAGTTTCAATCGATGGTGCTAAGGGTGTGCTATTTAACGTAACTGGTGGTTACGATATGAGCATGAGCGAAATCCAAGAAGCTGCCGAAATTATTACTAGTGCAGTATCTCCTGACGCAAACATTATCTTTGGTGCAACGCTAAAGGCTGACCTCGAGGATGAGTTGATCATTACCGTTATTGCAACTGGTTTCGACTCTGCATATTTCCACGATCGACTTCCAAACTTTTCAAACGATCGAAAAAACGATGTAGTTGAAAGTAATTCTTCGGCTACCGAAGAAGCGGTTGGCTCGATCGATATGAATCTTGATCATCACGAAGCTGCAACTATTTTTGGAGAAGATGAACCAAAGACTAACATTTGGCATCAACAGCAGGACGAAGAAGAGGAATCTGATATTCCAGCATTCCTTCGCCGACGCAAAAAGAACAAGAATAACGAATAGAAATAGGGGTTAATACATGACCAAATATAACATTGGCGATAGCCGAGTTATAGAATCTCGGGAAGTTGGTGACGGCGTTACTATTCGTCGACGACGTGAAACACCAGACGGCAAAAGATTTACTACTTATGAACGTATCGAAAAGCCAAATTTAGCTGTTATTAAAAAAGACGGCATTCGCGAGTTATTTGATCGTGAAAAAATGTCCGATGCTATTAAAAAATCTGTTGGTAAGTTTTTCACGTCCGAGATTGAAGTCGAGAATATGATTACTGAAATCGAAGATTCTTTGTATGCATTGGGTGATTCAGAAATTACTTCAAAGCAAATCGGTGATACAGTTTTGGACGCTTTGGCGATCCGAAACGAAGTAGCGTATGTGCGTTTTGCAAGTGTTTATCATAAATTCAAAACTCTTGACGACTTCGTGGCCATTCTAGAGCAGCGACGCGTTCAAAAGAACTCTAAATAAGGAATTATATGCGAGTAGTGGTGGTATATAAAAACGATTCAGATCACGCAAGGGCAGTGCTGGATTATTTACGTGATTTCAAATATCAAACTGGTCACGATCTAGAAACGATCGACCCAGAAACAGCTGATGGTATTGATTTTTGCGAAGCCCACGATATTGTTGAATATCCTACGGTAGTTGCGTTAACCGACGGCGGATCAATGCAAAATAACTGGCGCGGTTTGCCCCTGCCGACTATTAGTGAGCTTAGTTTTTATACCCGATCTGAATAGTTCGGATTTATTAACTTGCATCAAAAACTTATTCTGCATATAATAATTATCAGAACACTTCATTTTTGAATGAGCGACTATCAATCGCGAATGTTTTTTGGAAGAAAATTAGTAATAATTATTAGAACCAAACGCCTGTAACGCGTTAGATTACAAAAATAAGCGCTAAAAAGAATCTCTTTTTGGAAACTGGATGGTACCGTTCGTAGTTCGCTGTACAGCGAAACGAATTCCAGTGACTGAACGGGGATTTTTTTATTTACAAAAAAAGGAGAAACCATGAAATTCAAAGCAAACAGTCGACGTCGAGCTATAGATTACGAAAAAGATATCGTTAAATATTGGAAGGACAATAAGACTTTCGAAAAATCAATTAGTCAACGTAATCGCGATAATTCGTATGTTTTTTACGATGGGCCTCCATTTATTACGGGTGTGCCGCATCATGGAACATTACTTTCTAGTGTCGTTAAAGACGCTATTCCGCGCTACCAAACTATGAAAGGTAAACACGTCGAGCGCGTTTGGGGTTGGGATTGTCACGGTCTGCCTGCTGAAAACTTCGTTGAAAAGAAAATGGGCATAACTGACCGCCACGATATCGGCACAAAGGTTAGTTTAGCGGATTACATCACGACAGCCCGCGAGAGCATGGTCGCGACTAGTAGTCTATGGGAAGATACAATTGATCGCATTGGTCGCTGGGTTGATTTCAAGGGTGCTTACAAGACCATGGACAAAGAATATATGGAATCAGTTTGGTGGGCGTTCAAAAATCTTTATGAAAAGGGTAAAATCTACGAAGGCGAACGTGTATTGATGTATGACACCAAGTGGGCGACACCACTTTCAAAAGCTGAAGTTACGATGGACGCTGGCGCTTATCAAATCGTCACCGACCCAAGCGTTTTTGTAAAGTTTAAGTTAGTTGACGAAAACCGCTCAATGCTTGCATGGACAACAACTCCTTGGACTTTGCCTGGCAATACCGCACTAGCTATTAATACTGATATTGATTACGTCGAAGTCGAAATTGACGGCGAGTATTTCGTTATGGCAAAAAGTACCGTCGAAAAAGTATTAACAGACGTAAAACACAAAGCACTCGATTACAAAATTGTTTGTAAAGTAGACTCCAAAGAACTTGTCGGTAAATCATACGAACCATTATTTGGCGATCGTGGCGACAACGCACACAAAATTTGGTCAGCTGATTACGTTACGACCGAATCGGGTACTGGAATTGTTCACTTGGCCCCAGCTTACGGCGAAGAAGACTTCTTGCTTGCAAAGGCTAATGGCATTCCTGTAATCCACGTTCTTGACGAATATGGTGTCTATACAGAGACTGAATGGCAGGGTAATGATGTTTGGGAGATTAACAAAACTATTGCAAAAACATTGCATGAACGTGGCGTAGTTTGGAAAATTGATTATATCCAACACGAATATCCGCACAACCCACGCACTGGCAATCGTTTAATGTACCGCGCACACCCAAGTTGGTTTATCGATATTGACGGCCAACGCACCGAAATGTTGGCGCAAAACTCGGATAACATTAACTGGTTTCCTGATCATATCAAACATGGTCGTTTTGAAAAAACTATGGAGCAAGCGCCTGATTGGAACTTGTCCCGTGATCGTTTCTGGGCGACTGCAATGCCAGTTTGGAAGGGTATCGATAAAAACGGCAACGAACTTATAAAAGTTGTCGGCAGCTACGCTGAACTAAAAGAATTAAGTGGCGTTGAACTCGAAGATTACCATCGACCTTGGGTTGACGATATCAAATTTACAATCGATGGCGTCGAATATTCACGCGTCGACAAAGTGATCGACTGTTGGTTCGAGAGCGGTAGTATGCCGTTTGCGCAATTCCATTATCCATTCGAAAACGTCGAAAAGTTCGAGCATAATTTCCCTGGCGATTTCATCGTAGAATACGTTGGTCAAGTTCGTGCTTGGTTCTACTATGTTCATGCGGTTAGCGTTGCATTATTCGGTCATAACGCTTTCAAAAATGTCATTGTAACAGGTAACGTTGCTGGAAATGATGGTCGCAAGATGAGTAAAAGCTACGGCAATTACACCGACCCAAATCTATTGATGGATAAATTCAGCGCCGACAGCTTGCGTTTCTTATTGCTATCCAGCCCGCTGCTTAGTGGCGAAGATTTTGCACTCCAGGACAAAGAAGTCGGTGACGTTGCTCGCAAACTTTCAATGGTTTGGAATATGTACGACTTCTTTACGATGTATGCTGAAGTTGACGAATGGGAATTTAAGGGTGATATCAGCGATCCATCAAGCGAACTAACCAACCAACTCGATCAGTGGGTTGTCAGTCGCTTACACCAGCTCGTAAAAGAAGTTGGCGACAATATGGATGCGTATGATGTTGCTAGCGCGATGAAGCCAATCCTGCCATTTATCGAAGACGCCAGCAACTGGTATGTTCGCCGCAGCCGCCGCCGTTTCTGGAAAGCAGGGGATACAGTCGACAAAAACAATGCTTATCGCACTCTACATTACGTTCTAGTTACGCTAGCTCAGGTCATGGCGCCATTCGTGCCGTTTATGTCCGAGGAATTATACCACAAATTGACAGGTGGCGAGAGTGTCCACCTACTTGATTGGCCACAAACTGGTTACATCAACGAATTAGTGATGGGCGAGATGGAAACAGTTCGCGATTACGTCAATCAGGGTCTCAGTATTCGCGCCAAAGAGCGTCAGAAGGTTCGTCAGCCACTTTCCAGTGCAACCGTTCCGACTCTCGGTAAATTTGTAGATTTCGAAGATATTCTAAAAGACGAGTTGAATGTCAAAGCTGTTAAATTAGGCAAAGAATTTGCACTTGATCTTGTAATTACCCCAGAACTTAAATGCGAAGGTTTGTCGCGCGAAATCATCCGCAATATCCAAACCGCTCGCAAAAACGCTGGCCTAAATATTGATGACCGAATTTCACTAGTCCTTGAATCAAAAGACACCGAAGTTCTAGAAGCTATCAAAGAGCATAAAGAAAATATTTGCGACGAAACACTCGCAACTGATTTATCTGATAACGGCAAGCGCTCATACTCGATTGAAGTTGACGTTGACGGTTTCAAGCTAACAATCTCGCTTCAAAAAGCTTAGTTATTACACGTTGGTATTGCTTTTTTGTCATGTTTATGCTTAAATAGTATTAACACAAGAAAAAACAAAAAAGGATACCAACATGTCACCAGAATTTGCGAGAAAAGTAGATCGACAAACTGAAACAGAAGAATCTTTGAAAAACATCGAGCAGAGTATGTCTAACTTCTTTGTTGTAGACAAAATGAAGGATGAACCTGGTCATGCAACGCTATTAGGAACAGTACTGCCGTCATTTGAAAAGGGTGGTATCTCGATGGGTGGTGCTAAAAACCAAGAAATCGGAGTTGGTCAAAAGCTAAAAGCGATGATTGTTGCTGGTACTGAAGTTATGTTTGTGATCGAAGGATCTTGCGATAATGACGACGGAAGCACAAGCAACGAAACATTTGTTGCTCGACATTTCACAGACGGAAGGTCTGAAATCGTTACAGTGCTTGAACCTGGCGTAGTTAACGAGTTTGGTCGAAATAGCGATAATGGTTATAGTTCTGGGATGTCCAGAAAACACTTTGGTGTTGCGATGAATGATCAGGGAGCTATCGCAATTGCAGACCTCAAGTCGACCAACGGAACAAAGGTCTATTATCCAAAAGCTGGCTATTCTGACGAACCAAACCCAAATAATCCAATTTCAAATATTAATTTCTGGAGCGTGAAATCAAAAGACGTCAAAAACTTTGTTACTGGCGAGAAAGCTTCGAAATAGGGTAGTCAGATATGTCGTTATTGAATTACCTCGGATCAAAACAAGCTGTCGAAGCTGTGCAATCTGCTCGTCAAGACGAACTATTCTTACTGGACGAGCAACTTGACGAGGATGAACTTGAGCAATATTGGGAAAAGGTTGTGGCGGACATTCATGCTGATCCCGATTGGTATAATTTTTGTTAAAGAATAAGTATTTTGATCGTTGTTGTGCTAAAATAACGATCAGATATGACGAATAGAAACAATAATAAATCTAGTCGCAAAACCGATCTCGTATTAATCTTTATGGTACCAATAGTAGTCATGGCTCTAGCGATGGCTGCTATTTATTTTCAGAGAGGTCAAGCTAGTCCCAAATATAGTTTTATTTATGCTAGTTGTGAGGATTATCGACCTTGCGATCTGGATTATAAATACGACGAAGCAGGTTATATATCGAGTTTTCAGGTGGCGGAATACACTGGGGATTATAAACTTTATCTTTACGATATAAAGAGTAATGAAAGCATTCCGATTAGCCTAAATAAGGCTGGAAAATACAAGTTGAATAGCTCGGAGAAATCACCGGATGGATATGTGCTATCAGAAGATTCTGATAGTATGCGTTTTATGTTCTGGAGTGACAATGCTAGCGAATGGTATTTGCGAAATGGGTCAAAAAAGAAGCTAGTTGAATTGGTTAGTGAAAATAATGACATAAGTCCAAATATTGATTTGGTAGGATGGGTAATAGAATGAAAACAAAGCAAGAATTATTAAATGAACTCGAGGCTGGCTTGGCGAGCGGCGTGATCGACGAGGATGATTTGCAGGCCTATGTTGGCATTAAATCAGCTGGAGTTGCTAAATCTAAGGATAGAGATACCATAAAGAATAAATTGTCGGCAGTCGAAATTATCTTTTATGTAGCAGGATTTATATTGTATGCGACGGTTATGTCGGTGATTATGCAGACTTCAAGCAGTGAAGAAATTTTTATACGAATATTCTTGAGTCTGGGTGTTGGATTGGGATTATGGTCATTCTCGTATCTTCTAAAAACAAGATCAGATGATTTGACGAAAATGCGTAGTGATTTGATTAACTCGGTACTATTTACTGGATCACTTTTGGTTACTACGGGTGGCGTGATATTGATGAATGAATTTATAGTTACTGATTATAATTTTAATAGTGATTTACTTTTGCAGTATGCGATCGTATTTGCCCTGGTAGGCTGTGGGCATGTTTTGTTTGACTTGCTGATGAAGCGCAATATTGTCTTGTTGTTGGGTATTTTGATAGCGGTAGCCGCCGTGCCGTTTTTTGGATTTTGGTTACTACAGGATAGTGATCTTGGAATAAGTGCCGTGGCGTTGACATTTATCGCTACAGCAGTGATAACTATGCTAGTTACTAGGTTTTTTGGAAATATGTATCCAAAAAGAGAAATCAGTAAATCTTTTGATAATATGTCTTTGTTTATTGCGATGGCGTCTATGTACGTCGCTGCTAATGGCACTAACGACAATCCGTTTTGGTACGTGATTTTGATAATTATGATTATAGGGATGTATTATTTCAGTATTGTTTTGAAGAGCAAGAGCCTGCTGGGGATTGCATCATGTTTTTTGGTGGTAACGATAATTACTATAGCGTTTAGATATTTCAGTGGTTTTGGTATTACATATTGTTTGATGATATCAACGATAGCGCTTGTTGGAATTGCGGCTTTGGCGTCAAAGATTAATAAACAGATAGCGGAATAGTATTTTTATTACGTGAGTCGGTCTTGATCTTGGCTCTGTTCTCTGTTATAATCATCAACTGATTAATTAAATAATTTAAGGAAAATTATTAAATGGTAAAAGCAGTCATTAAAGTCGGCGGAAAACAATTTGTTGTCGCTGAAAAAGAGACCCTCCTGGTGGATCTCCTCCCTGAAGGTACTAAAGAGCTCACACTTGACGCGATGCTTGTTATCGATGGTGAAAAAATCCAAGTCGGTACTCCAATCGTAAAAGGTGTGACTGTAAAAGCTAATGTTGTCGAAGAACTTGTCAAAGGCGACAAGATCCGAGTCATCCGCTATAAGGCAAAAAAGCGCGTTCACAAAGAGAACGGCCATCGCCAAAAGTACAGCAAAATCGAAATCTCTTCGATCAAATAATCTCGAAAATCCCCGACAAGTTCGGGGATTTTTATTTGGTTATTGCTAGTTAAAAAATACTATGTATAATACGAAGTAATTATGAACCGATGGTTCCGCTATACGTAAACGTTGGGACGGCCCAACCAATAACGAAAAAATTTATTAAATCGATAATACGAGGGGGTTAATTTTGTTATTGAAAAATAAAAAAGAATCGGTTATTTTTGGTCGGGAAACTATCGAGTTTTACTTCGGTGAAATCAAAAAATACAAAGTAACTTTTTTGCTGGAATTGATATCAATACCACTAGCCGCTGTGATACTTGATACGGTTGTGCCATATTTGATATCGCTAGCTATTGAGCGATTAACAATAGCGGATTTTGCTGGGTTTCAAAACCAGATGATTTTGGTTGGCGTGGTGGCGATTTGTGGCGTAGCTTTCAATTTGTTAGGATTTCAATCGGCGGTTACTCATGAATCGGCAGTGCGCGCGGATATTGCGAACTCTACGATGCGGAATTTATTGGGTAGAGATCAGGGATTTTTTGCTAATCAAAAAATTGGGGCGCTGACTGGTAAATATATTGATTTTGTCAACGGCCATGCGGCACTACAAGATTTCTTTATTGGAAAAATAATAATCTTTACGATTAATACGATACTGGGATTGATTTTGATAGGCGGTAAGGCTCCGATTTTGGTCTTTGTTTTATTGTCTTTGATCATAGGGCTATTGTTACAAGTAAGGATCTCTAAAAAACTAAAAGCTGGGCTTAAAAAGCAGAGAAAGATGCTAATTGCGGAAGCAAATGGCATGTCGGCGGATATTATTGCTAATAGTTCGACGGTAAAGGTTTTTGCGGCTGAAAATGATGAACTTATGCGGCTCGCTGATATTAATGATAAATTCAAAAAAGTATACCGAAAAGATTTTAGGTGGCAAAGTATTGAGGGCTCGACTAGGATTTTGGTAATGCAAATAATGCAGGTGGTGGCGATTATTATGGTCGGAAAATTATATATTGATCATGAAATTGCACTTGGTACGGCGATTTTCGTTATAATAT
The DNA here is from genome assembly GCA_964575635.1 of uncultured Saccharimonas sp. (SeqCode). Classification (GTDB taxonomy): domain Bacteria; phylum Patescibacteriota; class Saccharimonadia; order Saccharimonadales; family Saccharimonadaceae; genus UBA1547. Next base: position 9,043 of record CAZNQY010000023.1, read on the forward strand.
ATTTGCAAAAAATGGCGTCGCAGTTATTTAGTTTGGGCGAAATATTATTCGGTTATGAAAAGATTATGTTGCAAGCTTCACCGATGACGGAAATTTTAATGGAACCTACAAAAGTAATTGATACTAGCAATAAAAAATTGAAAGTCGTAAGTGGCAATATCGAATTCAGAAAAGTTGATTATGCCTATGATGACAATCTTGGCGTAAAAGTTTTGGACGGTTTTGATTTGTCGATTAAACCAGGTCAAAAGGTTGGACTGATTGGTTATTCGGGAGCAGGTAAAACTACTTTGACGAAGTTGTTGTTGAGATTTGATGATTTAAGTAGTGGAAAGATATATATTGACGGTCAAGATATAGCCTGTGTTACACAAAAGAGTTTACGCCAGGCGATATCGTATGTACCTCAGGAGCCATTGCTCTTTCATCGGAGCCTACGTGAAAATATCGCCTATGGATGCGTGGACGCTAATGATGAGATGATTATGCGCGCCGTAAAGCTAGCCAATGCCAGTGAATTTATTGAAAAATTACCAAATGGACTAGATACGATAGTGGGCGAGAGAGGTATTAAACTGAGTGGCGGCCAGAGACAGCGTGTTGCGATTGCGCGGGCAATATTAAAAGATGCACAGATACTTATTCTGGACGAGGCTACTTCGGCGCTAGATTCTGAATCCGAAGCCTTGATACAAAAGTCATTTGCTAATCTGATGGCTGGACGAACGAGTATTGTAGTGGCGCACCGATTATCGACGATATCGAAATTGGATAGAATTATAGTTATGGATAGGGGAGCTGTTGTTGAAGATGGCACTCACGATGAGCTTTTAGGTAAAAATGGAAAATATGCCAAGTTATGGCGACATCAAAGTGGTGGATTTATTGAATAATTTGTTTGGTAAGCAAAACGCCCATGCTATAATGGTCTTAAAGAGAAGAGGGATATAAAAACGTGGCAATTGTAATTTCTGTAACCAACCAGAAAGGTGGCGTAGGTAAGACTACTACATCTGTTAATTTGGCATATTATATTGCAAAGGCGGGTAAGAAAACGCTACTAATTGACTTTGACCCACAAGGTAACGCAACTAGCGGATTGGGGATTGATAAACAAGCTCTCGAAAAAACTATGGCGGATGTCGTTATGGAGAAGGCAACCCTTGATCAGGTAGTGATCCCGACTGTTTATGATAATTTCTTTTTGGCGCCATCAGTGCCAATTTTGGCGAACAGTGAAGTTGAATTAGCTCAAGCTGATCGACGTTTTTCAAGGTTAAAGAGTGCAGTTGAATTTAGCACGGCTGGTTACGATGTGATCGTAATCGACAGTCCGCCGAGTTTGAGCTTGCTTACCGTAAACGGCCTAATAGCTGCCCATCACGTTTTGTTGCCAGTCCAGGCGGAGTTTTATGCACTTGAAGGATTGGGTCAACTGCTCGAAACTATGAAGTTAGTTCGAAAGGGAATGAACCCAACACTTGAACTTTTAGGCGTATTGCCAACTATGATGGATTCTCGTACGTCTTTGAGCGGCCAAGTCCACGAAGAAATCAAAAAGCACTTCCCGGGCAAGGTTTTTAATACTGTTATTCCGCGTAATATTCGACTAGCCGAGGCTCCAAGCCATGGTTTGCCGATTGGCGCGTACGATCGTTTTTCAAAAGGCGCAAGGGCTTATAAGGCATTTTCAAAGGAGGTTATGAATCGTGTCGGTCTCTAAAAATAATTCGCGTGGACTTGGTCGAGGATTTGCGTCCTTAATTCCAGTTGATTTACTAGATGAATCGTTTGATCCGACGGCTAGTCAAGATCAGCAGGTGAGCGAACTCCGCTATATTAAACTTGATCAAATTAATGTCGACCCAGATCAACCGCGAAAATATTTTGACGAGCATGATTTGGCTGATTTATCATTATCTATTGCCGAGCATGGAGTTATGCAACCGATTATTGTGATGCCATTTAACGATGGATATCAAATTGTCGCTGGTGAACGTAGATTTAGAGCTTCGGTTATGGCAGGACTTGATAAAATTCCAGCGCTTGTTCGAACACTGACTGGTCAGCATAAATTGGAAGTGTCTTTGATAGAGAACCTTCAGCGCAAAGATTTGAATATTATGGAAATCGCAACGGCTTATTTGAAGTTGCGTGATCAATTTAATATGACAATAGAAGAGATTGGAAAAAGTGTTGGCAATCGATCAAATTCAACTATCAATAACACTTTACGTCTGCTCAGGCTGCCTGCGGAAGTGCGTGAGTATTTAGCACGAGGTATTTTGACCGAGGGTCAAGCGCGACCATTGATTGGGCTTGATGAAGATATTATCAAGATTGTTGTGCCAAAAATAATAGCAGAATCTTGGAGTGCTCGTAGAGTCGAACAATTTATTGTTGATTATAAAAAGGGCGGCATCAAACAGGATGCTGATAGCCCGAAAAAAATTGTTAATCAGGCTTACGAAAAAGAGCTCGAGGATATTCAAAAAAGACTTAAGGCTGATGTTAAAATTCGCACCAATTCAAAAGGCGCTGGACAGATTACGATCAAATTTAGAAACCAACGTGAATTTGAGCGACTACAAAAGTTAATAGGCTAATAATAAACTAGAAACTGCGAACGGCGTTGAATGGGAATATTCTGACGCCGACTGGTCCAATGATATCGTAAAGCGGTATCATGCCAAGTCCGTTGCGAGAATCAAGTGAATATGATCCTTGTCGGTGATCGCCAGAGACGAATATTTCGTCATTTCCAACAGTCCATTCGCCGCCACCGCTAGTTGGAGATCCAGGCTCACCGTGGTTAGTGTCGTCTGGATTAAATCCGTCAGGGTAGTCTTTGTTGAAAATTGTATAACTGCCATTGCGAAGAACTACTCGTTCACCAGCAAAAGCGATAACTCGTTTGACGATATATTCATTGTCGGTATTAAGTCCTTCGGTGAATCTCGGGTTTTTGAATACAATTATTTGACCACGTTCTGGTGTGTATTTTTTACCCTGAATTTGGGCAATAGTGACAGGTACGCGGTTGACGATCAAACGATCGCCAGTGTAAAGGGTTTTTTCCATGCTTGGTCCAACCACGCTAAAACTGCGAAACACAAAAGAATTGATAAATATCGTGCCTATAACAATACAAAAAGTAAAGACTATTAAGCTAAGAGCATCTTTGACGAGTGACGGTATTTGTTTTTTTTGAACTGGTTCCATATCTATATACTATACACTTTTGCGTTGATTAATGATATCTAGAACTTTTAATATTGCATCAATTTAGGTATACTATTGTGAGTAAATGAGAAAAAATCAATCATCAGTCGAAGGCTTTGTAGTCAAGCGACAAAATAATAATTTAGGTGCGGTCAAAAATAACTCTCATGGCAGTAGGCCAAAAGCCGAGGCTGTTTTTGAACGTCCACTTTTGCATACAAATGAAGAAAACGATCGACCTATTGGGAAAGCGCAGCAAGGTCTCGGCTTAGGTCGAGCTGACATCATCGATTCATTAAAGGGAGTAGAAGAAAAATCTAGTCCAATGAAAAAGATGAGCCGACGTGAAATGCGTCGCCAAAAGAAGCTGTCAAAAAAACAACACCCACTTAGACGACTAATTATTAAAATTATTGTTATTTTGACAATAGCTGCAATCTTGACCGTTGGCGGTTACATGGGCTATAAGGTATTAAATGCTAGTCATAATATAGTTCAGGGTAATATTTTTGACATCTTTAAAACTCAACCATTAAAACAAGACAGCGCTGGTCGTTCTAACTTTTTAATACTAGGCACTTCAGAGGACGACAATGGTCATGACGGTGCCGACTTAACCGACTCTATGTTGGTTGTAAGTGTTGATCAAACCAAAAAAGATATTTATATGTTTAGCATACCGAGAGATCTTTATGTGGATTACGAAATGGCTTGTACTTCTGGCTATTCAGGCAAGATAAACGCTTATTTCCTTTGTTCGAATGATGGAACTTCTGCTGCGGATGAGCAAGATCGTCTAGCGAAAACTCAAAAGTTTATTGGCGGAATTTTTGATATGGATATTCAATATGGAGTTCATGTTAATCATACGGTTATTAAACAAGTCGTAGATGCTATTGGCGGCGTTGATATTGATGTACAAGGTAGTAATGGTGATCCTGGTGTTTTCGATCGCAGTCTTGACTGGCACTGTAACTGGACTTGTTATTATGTGAAATACGATAACGGCATTCATCATATGGACGGCGTACATGCGCTTTACTTTGGGATGGCTAGGGGACACGAGGCTCCAACTTATGGCCTGGGCAATTCAAACTTTGACCGTGAAAAAAATCAACAAAAAATAATAATTGCAATTCGTGAAAAAGCATTAACGGCTGGAACCTTAACTAATTTAGGTGCGGTGACTGGGCTTATTGATGCGCTAGGTGATAATTTACGTACAAATATTCAAACTAGCGAGATTCAAACTTTAATGAAGGTCGCAAGCGATATAAAAACAGCTGATATTCATACAATTAGTCTTGTCGCTGAAGGGGAGTCTGTCATGGGTACGGGCACTTATAATGGCGCAAGCGTGGTAATGCCGAAGGCTGGAATATTCGAATATTCTGAAATTCAAACTTATATATCTAAGCAAATTAGCGCTGACCCAGTCATAAAAGAAGCTGCTCCAATCGCTGTATTTAATGGTAGTGGCGTAACTGGATATGGCAAGACGAAGTCTGATGAACTTATCGCTGCAGGATATACAATATCGCTCGTTGATACAGCGCCTGATGGGCAATACGAAAAAGTGGAAGTGTATCAAATTGGAGACAAGAGTCCGCAAACTGCTGCAAAATTAGCTACTCTCTATGGTGTAAAAATTAAAACTACCAAACCGCCAGTTTCTGTAGCTTTAGAGACTCAATTTGTGATTATTTTTGGCAGCACGGATAGTAATAACTAGCCGCTAATCGTGGTATACTTGAGATACATATGGAGTTTTTAAAGATTGTAAAAAAGCGTCGAACGCTTTTGAGTGAAATTATTTATGTCAGTATGAATATCGCATTAGCTTTGATGTTGATGTTTGTAGTTCGTTCAACTGGATCATTACTATTGGCTTTTGGTTTAGTGGTTCTGAGCCAATGGCGCGTCTTTGCAGTAAGGGTTAGATTTTGGAATGCTAACGTCCAGGCGAACCTTGTCAGTTTGATTGTAAGTTTAAGCTATGTAGTCTTTTTGTATGATGTAAATTATTCAAGCGTCGATACTGTAAAAGTATTTATAATTCAGTTAGTTTTGGCTTTATTATATGTTGGTTGGCTGCTTTTCTTGAAACCAAGATCAAAACGGTTTTTAGTTATGATTCAAGCCAACGTAGCGTTGTTTACGGGCATTACTGCAATATTCTCGATGTCATATGAGTGGCCAGCGTCATTGCTTGTCCTGGGCGTGTGGTTAATAGGATATGCTGTCTCTCGCCATGTTTTGAGTAGTTACGATGAAGCGCATTTGTCGCTTTTGAGTCTTGCGTGGGGTTTTGTTCTGGCCGAAATGGGCTGGTTGGCTTATCACTGGACAATAGCCTACAAGATGCCAATAATAGAGGGGGTAATGTTTCCTCAAATGGCAGTTATCGCTCTAGTTATGGGTTTCATGTCATATAAATTATATGATTCGTATTTCCATCATCAAAAAATCGTATTAAGCAACGTATTATTACCTTTGATGTTTGCAGTTGGCCTTTCGCTAGTTCTATTATTGGCGTTTAACGGCATTAGTTCTGGTATTTAAACACCAATATCAGGCCTTTGGATTTTTCTAATTTATAACCAATTGATTCCGCAAATGACACAACTCTGGCGTGTTGTCTGGCGTCGCATTCGATAAAAATTCGACCAGTTTGGTTTAGCGATTTTTTTGATTGAATTAGTAGTTTTTCTATCAATTGAATACCATTGTCGTTTGCAAAAAGTGCCAAATCGGGTTCGTATTTGGTTTCTGGCGAACATTCCCAGCTGGTATCGACATACGGAAGGTTAGCGATGATTGCATCGAATTTTTCGTTAGTATTTTCTAGCAAATCGCTTATTTGAAGATGTACGGAGGCTTCGTGGGTTAGAGTATTTTTACGGGCAATCTCGAGTGCTTTAGGACTGATATCGACAAGCGTGACGTCAGAATTAGGTAATTCTTTTTTGATAGTAACTCCTAAGCAACCGCTACCAGTGCCAATATCGGCGAATTTATAATTTATGATTTTTGATGGATATAAATCAATCAAAAAATCGATAATTTGTTCCGATTCGGGGCGGGGGATTAAAGTGTCACGCGTGACTAAAAAATCACGTCCATAGAA
>CAZNQY010000024.1:0-13115 GCA_964575635.1 uncultured Saccharimonas sp. (SeqCode)
ATTATCAATAACATTAAATATACGCCTTTTGATTGGCGTATATTTAATGTTATTCAAAATAATAATCTAAATGTGGATTATTATGCTAGTTAGCTGTAGCAAAACAACCAATTCCAGTACCACTCGTTGTTCCACCAACGAATGCGGTATTGTTCATAGCAGGTGTTGCGATTGAGAAATCCCAATAACCAACCTTATATCCAGTCGGAGTTGTGATTTCCCCTACGTTTGCAGGTGCCACTCCAGGAGTTGCTGAGTTTGTTCCGCAAAGCTGATATTGTACCTTATTCATTGGAGATGTAGGAGCTGTTGTATGTAATGTAGTGCTTTGTGTTACCGCACTTGTTGATACATAATATGTAGTAGAAGAAGCTGCGCCAGTTAGTGCTGTAACTGTTGTCGGATATGTACTTGTTGGGCCGTCTGCGGCATAAACTTCTATTTTACCTTGAAGTGCTGAAGCCGCAGATTGTTCGCTAGCTGTATTTGCTCGTGCTGTGACACCAGTATAAGAAACTATAGTGATTGCAGCCAATATACCGATAACAACGATAACTACCAAAAGTTCAACTATCGTGAAACCCTTGTCTTTACTTGAAATTTTATTTCGAATCATTTTGCGATTTCCTTTTAATATGATATTTTGAGTATAAAAATGTGATTTATTGATTTTGCAATACGGGCTTTTATTGTGTATTGCAACATCAATCACAGATTTAATTTTTAGCTTGCGAAGACTGTTAGGCCAGTAGTGCCACTGTTACTCGTGATGTTTGCAGCTCCATAATACAAGCAGGTATCAACCGTAACGCCGTTTGCGTTGCCTGCTGTTGAAGTACAGAGGTTACCTTTTTCATAATCCCAGAATACAACCTTACCGCCTGTTTCTGGGTTAGTAGTTAGTGTATAGAGCTGAAAAGTATTTTGACCTGTAGTCGCTGTAGGTACAGTAGCGAAACCGGTCGTTATTCCTGACGGCAGTTTAGTGACGCTTGGTAGGCTTGAAAACTCACCATAAGTAACTGGATAAACCCCATTATCTGCATTAACAGCCTCTGCTACAGTAATGACTGAAGCAGCATTGCTTTTAGCTTGTGCGCCTTTTGCGCGGTTTGTTACGCCAGTATAACTAACGATAGTGATTGCAGCTAGGATACCGATAACAACGATGACCACCAAAAGTTCGACGATGGTGAAGCCGCTGTCTTTTCGTTTAGAATTGATATTATGTTGGATCATGTTATTATGTGCCCCCTAATTATTAATTATAATAGTAGTATACTATTATTTTTTTGTAACCACAAGCGGTTTTTTTTGTACGTATATATCCGTATTTCGCAATATGTAAATTTTATTATAATGTAAGATTTCTAATATTAAGAACGGGTTTAATATCTTATAGATTATCGAGAAACCCGAAATCCAAAACGAGCATCCGTATAGATTGGTGGACAGTTTAGGTCTAACGCAAGAATACCAGCATTAACACCGTAGTCCCATCCTCCGCCATGAGCAAAACCATGCAGTGTTAAATCTGACGATAAACCATAAATTTTCCCCACACCATTTACACTAGTCCAATTATTTGAACCTATAATTCCGGTTCCATAAGGGTATGGATTAACAGCAAACGAACCTCCAGAAACTACATTCCATTCGTAGTAAGCCCAGCTAGACATGCCAGCTGGTTCGCCGCCTGTCATTTGACCTGATGTCCATTCATATACATTTCCAGCAAAATCCCAGATAATTTCATTGTTAGTTAATGCGAGAGTGCGACGCTGATTTGACGGCGCGCTTTGACCAGTGCCCAGGTATCCATTTGAATCAACTATATCAGCAGCTTGTGCGGCTGCTGGGGTGTTGTCATTGTGGCCGGAATAAATATAACCACTTCCTATAGCTCCACCAGACCAGTTCGAAGGAACAGACAATACATTTTGTGCAATAGTCATCCATTCCGCTTCACTGATCAAATGACAGCCGGTACACCCGGCTACGTTAGGAGCGTAGGCTGCTGCGTTAGTCTGTGAGATGCTTGCCCAAGGTAGACTAGTTGCGTCGCTAATCGGAACTGTTGCGCTAGCTTGTTTCGCCTCATATTTCATAACGCAAAAATCAGAAGTTCCGTAAGTAATACTGCCTGGAACTCGAATAAAACCACTTGGACAAGGTGTAGGGAGAGTGGTAGCGGTAACGTTGTTATTTGATCCAGATACCCTTGTCTTGCCTGTTTGAGTAATCTCTTTACCTGAAACGTTGCTACTTGCAGTTATAGCAACTTCTATCGTATTCGCAGTATTCATAGCTGTTTGTCTGGTCGCGTCGTTCTTTGTTGAATCCGTTGCGTCACTAATTGGAATGGTTGAATTAGTTCCTGCGAAATAATTAATTAAAAATCCAGTGCCTTCAACGATATTATCAACCAGCTTGATGTCGTCGGTCTTACAATGTACACCAGTTTGACCCGGGGTGCATGAAGGTTGTTGCCATGGAGTTGAGCAACTAACTGATAGGTAACTATTCGGCGCAACAGTTCTCCTCCATAATGATATTACTCCATTGGCATCTGTTTTCGTGAAGTAAATAACATTGAACATTATTGGAGCGTTTTTTGTGTATAAAATGCTATTACATTGATTTGGCTGGCTGGACGCGTATACAAGATTTCGATTCGCATTACTTGGATTGCTTGTAGTGGTATATGAATTTAGAATTAGCATCGTCCCAGTTGTGCTGTCAGAATTTTTAAATACAGTAGTGTCATTATTATATCCTTGTGGAGATACGAGTGAGATATTGTTCGTTGCTAGAAAACCGCCACTCAATGACACGTCCTGTTTGATTCGGTCAAGCGCATCTTGGATATTGTATGCCATGTTGTTACTAGCCCTAGTTGCTAGGACTTCGCCGGTCATGCTGACGATGACGTTAATAAAAATCCCAATAACTAATATAACCATCGGAACGATGACTAGCATCTCTACAACGGTAAAGGCTTGTTTTGTAATATTATTTATCGTATGTTTTATTATCATAATTCTAATACCTATAATTTTATTTTGCGGCTCTTAATCCTAAACTTACGCCGGTTGCACTTGGAGCTGCGTTGTATGATAAAAGTAAAATACCAGCTCGATTATTATCATTCCAATTTCCACTTCTAGTTAACCCACGAACTACTGAATCAGTAGTTAATCCATAGATTTGACCAATTCCATTCGTATTGTTCCATAGGGAAGATCCGCTTATCATTGTGCCTGAAGGATACGGGTTTATATTGAAAGTCCCGCCACTAACTGCCGTCCAATCATACCATGCGGCTGCTGTCATTCCAGTAGGTTGCCCTCCTGTCTTTTGTTCTGTTGTCCATTCGTACATATTTCCCGCAAAGTCCCATATGACTTCGCCATTTGTCAATGTTAGTGTGCGTTTTTGGTTTGACGGTGAAGATTGTCCAGTCCCAATATAGCCGTTTAGGTCGTTTAAGTCTGCTACTAATCCTGTTGCTGGAACATTGTCGTTATGCCCCGAAAAAATATATCCACTCCCGACCGTCCCGCTTGACCAATTCGATGCGACCGACAATACATTCTGTGCGATCGTCATCCACTCAGCTTCGGTTATTAAATGACATCCACTGTCGCATCCGTAAACAAATGACGATGCGGCTGTGATTGCCGTAGTTTGGGATATATTAGCGACCGGGTAGCCTGCGGCGCTTGAAGTTAATTTGCGACTTGTTGATATTGGATATGTATTTGCAGGCCAAGTGTTTACTCCGGTTGTTTGATTCGTATCGCCAACGCCGTCACCATTATCATCAGCCTTAGCCTCGTACTTCATCACACAAAAATCATTAGTATTGTACGTTTTACTACCTGGTACTTTAATAAAACCAGCCGGGCACGTCATCGGTTTTGTATTTACGCTAACGGAATTTGTTATGCTTTTTTGGGGTATGTTGTAATTAACCGTGACGGTTTCTTTGGAAGTGTTAATTTCGTTTACGGACGAGCAGGTGATAGTTACATTTACCGTAACGTTTATTAATCCCGATACGGCGATGCTCTGGTTATTTACAGGAGTATTGTTTACGCATATATCAGTGTTTAGTGGTTTATATCTCTGTAAGTATTCATTTAGCGCATTATTAGCCCGAGCTTGAGTTCTTGCCTGGTCGCCATCGGTTGTAATCAAGCTGTAGATTTGATAGCCGGCCGTAAAAAAAGCAACTGCAATAAAGAGCGTTATCATCAGCTCGATTGCAGAAAAGCCTAATTGTTTATTTTTTTCATAAATCATTGATTCTTACTCTGGATTGAATAAATAGTTCCATCCGCTTCAAATGCGTAATATAAATTAAATTTGCGACATTCTTGACTGGCGAGAGTACACAATGATCCGTCACTTGCAATAGGTTGATATATGTAATTATCGATTGTCGGTGTCGGAGTAACTCCATTAGCGCTTGTGTTGTTATTTGTAGCCGCTACTAAACCCGAGATTATTGATCCAGGAACGTTTAATGAATTAAGATTAAGGTCGCGAAGTAGCGTAGACTCATTGCCGATTAATTCTATCGTTGATGGATATTCCCCGGTCGATGTACTGGCTGCAGAACCAGATGTATAGTAAATTTCTAATTGCAGAGCCAAAGCTTCCATGTCGGCTTTTCTTTCTGAATCGCGAGCATTGATCTGTGAATCTCGCATATTTACAACACTCAGAGATATTAAAATACCCATAATTGTAATTACGACAATCAACTCCACAATAGTAAAAGCGTGCTTTTTCATACTTTAATCATAAACGCTTTGAAAACAATTCGCAAGCGACTATATTTCAAGTGGCTCTTGTTCGATTTCGATCATGAAAGTATCGCGAACTTTTTGAATGATTTCATTTCTTGCGCTTACTAGGTCTTGGTGGTTTTTCGCCGAGTCGTTAATTAATACAAGGGCGTTATTTTCATAAACTCGCATTCCATGAAGCGTTTGCCCTTTTAACCCGGCTTTTTCAATCAACCAGCCACTTGGAATCTTAAATTTACCATCAGGCATAGAAAATGACGGCACAGTTGGATCAATTTTTTTAATATTTTCGAGCTGCCATTGTTCTACGATTGCATTTTTAAAGAATGATCCAGTGTTTGGATTGATTTTTGGATCAGGTAAACGATTCTTTCTTATTTCAAGTATTGCACTGCGTATTTTCATTACATCAATGTTTGTGATATTTTCTGTATCAATATATTTTTGTAATGAATCATAAAAAGGTGGTTGGGGTGTGTCTTTTAATAATTTTAGCGTTACTGAACAAATTACGTATCGTCCAGATTCCGATGTTCTGAATATACTATCGCGATAACTGAATTTACAGTCGTTATTCATTATGGTGATAATTTGTTTGTTCGTCGTGTCATAAGCTTCTAACGAAACTAAAGTATCGGCAATCTCTTGACCATAAGCTCCAACATTTTGAACTGGCGTAGCGCCAACAGTCCCTGGGATTCCTGACAGGCATTCTATTCCGCGAATATTCATATCGACAGTTTTTTGTACGATGTCGTCTAATATCTCGCCAGCTCCAACTTTAATTACTACAGACATTTCGTCGTCAGATAATATTTCAAATCCAGGAATTTTGATGTGCGCTACTATGCCGTCAAATCCGCTATCGTTTGCGATAATGTTACTGCCGCCGCCAATAATAAAAACTGATATATTTTTTTCTAGAGCGTAATTATATACAGACTCTAACTCTTCGATATTAAATATCTCTGTAAAGTATTTTGCTGGACCACCAAGATTCATTGTTGTGATATTTTTGAGCGGAATATTGTTTTGGATGTTCATATTGCCATTTATTATAGCCCAATATTAATTTGCATGATATAATTACCACTGATATGCACCCGTAGCTCAGCTGGATAGAGTACTTGGCTTCGAACCAAGGGGTCGTAGGTTCGAATCCTGCCGGGTGTACCAAATTTGATTTTTTATGAAACAACTAAATATTTTAGGTCAGCATTTTTCGGATTCATTGAAGGCTGTAGCGGCTCAGAATGATGCTGCCATGTCGGCACGCGATGAAGCTCAAAAAGTACACGTTACTGGCGCTGGCGGTACATTAACTTTTGCCTATGAGCAACTTCGGAATGCTGCTGAATATGCAGACGATGATCTACTCCAGTACGCAATAAAACGTTTTTATAAACGTCTTTTTTTGACTCGTGATAATGCTGTCATCAAGGATAGTGGCGAAGAGTTAGTAATTGAACTAACACTTGCTGGATATTTGAAAAACGACACAATTACGGTCGATATACTAAAAGATATTAATAAGCTTGCCGTCGAACATCACGAAGCTTATTTGCATTATGGACGTGAAGCTTGGACTCTGGATGTATTAGCGTATGAAGTCGAACAACTATTTGTAGGTAATTTGAAAAGAGACGCTTTCGCTCAATTTGCTTTTGATTATTTTTTATCAAACCTAAATCAAAAGAAAATACTTGGTCACGAGACAAGTAATTACGAGATTTTACTTTTTATAGCTGTACATAAGGGTTTGATAAAATCAAACAATGCTTGCATCAGAGCGCATTTACTTCACAGGTATCAACAAAAACCTGGATCAGCGGCGTATGAACATACTAATAAAATGATTGATAGCGTTATTGAATCGCCGGCAGCCGATAAACTTTATCATATCGTTCATCGCAGGTCTGCATCTCTTCGCATTCTATGGAGAATGGTTGATGATGGCGAGAATTTTCCAAAACTTCTTGAATCGCGCGATACTTTTTTGTCGATCTATAAATCAAAGGTTGCTAACGAATATAAATCTGTAACAAAGAGAATTAATCGTGGTATCGTCAAAAGTGTTGTTTTCTTGATAATTACAAAAACATTAATTGGCGTCGCTATTGAAGTTCCTTACGATCAGCTAATTCACGGTGGAATTATTTGGCTGCCTTTGATAATTAATCTTATATTTCCACCCGTATATATGATTTTATTGCGATTCACTCTGCAGTTACCAGGTTCTGCTAATTCAAAAGGCTTAATTGATTCTATTGACGACATACTTTACGGTGACAATTCACTAGTTACCGTTACAAAACAAGCTGTTGATAATCGAAGTACTGTATTTAACGTAGCTTATTCAATATTTTCACTCGCAGTGGTTGTATGGGTAACTATGTGGTTGGTAACTTTGCAGTTTGACGCACTCCATTTGTTGATATTCTTTATTTTCGTATCAGCTGCAAGTTTCTTGGGCTTCAGGTTGTCTCGTCAAATTCGAGAGCTTGAAGTAGTTGATGCACAACAAAGTTTCATCTCGATGTTTAGAGATTTTGTTTATCTACCCTTTGTGGCTATCGGTCAATGGGTGAGTGAAAAGTACGCAAAGATCAATATTGTGGCACTTGCACTTGATATGGTGATTGAATTACCGTTAAAAACTATCCTACGATTGATCCGTCAGTGGGGTAATTTCATAAATAATAAAAAAGATTCACTATAGATAACGTTACTCTTGAAAAAAACCAGATTATTATGTACAATCATAATCTGGAAATGGGCCAGTAGCTCAGCTGGTTAGAGCGCCTGCCTCTTAAGCAGGATGTCGTGAGTTCAAGTCTCACCTGACCCACCAAAATAAAATACCCACCGCTAGGTGGATATTTTATTTTGCCGTGCCAGGTTCGACTTGAACTCACGACATAATTCTAATCCTTCTCAAAAAAGTACTATAATAAAATAATGAAAATATTTACAAGTTTTCTTAGACTATTCCGCAAATCGTATTTATTGAATGTCGGAATTGATGTCGGTGATTTGAAAAAGCCGACAATTATTATGTTGCATGGAATAGCTGCAACGTCACTTACATGGGCTAAAATTGCAGATGAATTAAAAGATGATTATAGGATTGTCGGAATTGATTTATTAGGCTTTGGTAATTCTCCGTGTCCAACTGGATGTGAATATACTGTCGATGATCACATGAATAGTGTCAGAAAAACTATAAAAAGCTTAAAAATCAAAAAACCATATATTATCGTCGGTCATTCGATGGGTTCGATAATTGCACTTAAATATGCTTCAAAATTTCAAAAAGAGATTTCGCACCTTTATCTAATGAGTATACCCGTATATCAAAAGGATATTACTGATGAAAACTTCGTGAATAAGAAAATTGACGTATACAGAAAAATTTATCAAACTCTGATCGATAACAGAGATTTCACTTTAAATACCGCAAAAAAACTACGTTCGCTATTCGGCGGCGACGATAGCTTTAATGTAACAGAAGAAAACTGGCATAGTTTCCGTGAATCACTTATTCAGACAATCGTTAATCAAAATACGCTAGACTTAATTACGACAACCAAAATACCAATTGACGTCATTTATGGCTCGATAGACACTCTGTTGATTCAACAACGCGTCGATTGCTTAGGAGTTTATAAAAACGTTCGTGTAACAAAAATTCTTTTAGTCGGCCATTTCATAGATAAAAGATATGCAAAACTTCTTATTTCGATGATCAAGCATAAGTAGTATTGTTGACTGTTCGATATTGGTGTATTCTTACGATTAGTAACTAATTAAGGAATATGTATGAAAAATAGAAGTATCGCAACAGTTCTACTACTAACATTTATAACTTTTGGTATATATGGGATTATTTGGGTAGTAAAGACAAAGTCCGAGATGAACAAGTTGGGTGCGCAAATACCAACTGCACTTTTGATCATAGTGCCGTTCGTAAATATTTATTGGATCTGGAAATATGCCGAAGGCGTAGAATTCGTCACTAAAGGCCGACTAATTAATGCCGTAGCTTTTTTGCTAATACTTACGCTAGGTGTGGTTGGGCTTGCAGTTTTACAAAATGAATTCAATAATCTATCTGTTGTTCCAGTAATGAACCCTGTAGTGCCCGCGCCAGAGCCTGTAAATAATTTGAATAATAATTTTTCAGTCAATGAAAGTCAAAAAGATTTAAATCAGCAGCCGTTTGAATCTGCAGCGCAAGATGAACAGGAGTCTTTCCAGTCTGCTGATCAAATTGCTTCCGTTGAATCAACTTTTGATAATCCGGAATCAAACGAATAATTATAGAATAAATTAAAAATACTCCGAGTAGGAATCGGAGTATTTTTAATTTTATTTGTTAACAATCAGAAACGTCGTGAGCTGAAGCTACTGCGTCAGAAGATTGACGATTACCCCAAACCCAAGCATCAATTTCTGGTAAGTCAATGCCGTTTTTCTTGATGTATTCGGTATTTTCCGAGATCATTCGGTGGTATTTGTTGATAATTGGTTGTGCAATATCCGCTGTTAGGCGTCCAGTTTCAATCATCTTACCGAATGTTGTCATTACGATGTGATAGCGGCTAGTTTGGTTGCGAACGTGCATATCAAATGGTGTTGTTGTGCTGCCGCATTCGATATATCCGCGGATGTCAAACCTTGAAGCATTTGTAACGTAATTAAAGATTATCGCCTTTAATGTTTCTGGATAACCATGGAAGTTGCAAATTACTGGCTTATCGACGGTGAATTGCTTGTTGAATTCATCGATGTCAATGCAGTGTTTGCCTTGACCAAAGCCGCGACTAGTTAGGCTACTGACGTTAACGAAGCGAACTCGTAGGTCTGGCATTTCTGTCTTGATCAAATCAATTGCAGCCAAAGTTTCTTTGGTTGGATAATCGCCGATACCAGCTAGGACGATATCAGGGTTCTCGTCACTAGCGAAGTCCCAAGTCATAATACCTGTCTGTAATTGGCGACGCGCTAGGTCTGGTGTTAGCCAGTGTGGTTCCATAGTTTTTCCGGCAACCATTACATTAATATTGCGAGTTGATTGCAACATTTTTTCGATACAAACTAATGTGCTATTACTGTCAGCCGGGAAGTAAACGTCAACGTAATCACCATGGCGACGAAGCGCATCATCGATAAATCCAGGGTTTTGGTGGCTGAATCCATTGTGATCTTGGCGCCAACCAGAGCTTGTTAGAATGTAGTTAATCGATGGGAAAGTCTTGCGCCATTCGAAATCTTCGGCATGCTTTAAGAACTTAGCATATTGATCCATCATGCTGACGACAACCTGGATAAAGGCTTCATAGCTAGCGAACACAGCATGTCGTCCAGTTAATACATATCCTTGCATTAAACCTTGCAGGTTGTGTTCAGAAAGCATTTCCATAACACGACCATCGTGCGACAAATCTTTATCCCAATCTTCGATTGGCCAGACCCATCCACGAGAAGTGCTCTTAAAGACTGAATCGAGTTTGTTCGAATAAGTTTCGTCAGGTGACATCATACGGAAGTTTTTGTTCTCTTCGTTTAACTCAAAAACTCGTCTCAAATATTCACCAGTTTGAATCATGCTGCTTGCGCCCATAGTTCCAGGAACGGTAGCGTCACCAGCAAAATCTTCAAGCATTGGCAGGTTAAGCGGTTTGTAAACTGGGTGACCACCGTGAGCGTGCTTACTCATACCCATTCGTTGTTCTTTTTCTGGAACGATATTTTGGACGAAGTCGCCAAATCCAGTTTCTTTATCAAACAATTCTTCAAAGTGATATGATTTCAACCATTCTTCGAGCATTTTTAATTGCTCTGGATTGTTCTTGGCGTCAGTCAAAACAACTTGGTGTGATGCGCAGTTGCCTTCAATTCGTTGACCGTTAAGTTCTTTTGGTCCCGTCCAGCCCTTTAGTGTGCGCATAATAATCATTGGCATGCGTGGCGCGACAAGCTCTTCGTTAGAATTCTTGATTTCCCAGATTTGAGTATGTGCAGTGTTGAGTGCATTTTCCATTTGTTCGTCAAGGTTTTCGCCACTAACAAGAATTGGTTCATAGCCATAACCATAGAATAATGCGCGAAGTTCATCGTCGCTCATTCGTCCGTAAACAGTTGGAGCTGAAATCTTATAGCCATTCAAATGTAGAATAGGCAAGACTGTACCATTAGTTTTTGGATTAATAAGTTTGTTGATGTGCCATGATGCAGCGGCTGGTCCAGTTTCAGCTTCGCCGTCGCCAACCAAACATGCAACGATCAAATTTCGATTATCAAGCACTGCGCCGTAAGAGTTAGATAGTGAATAGCCTAATTCACCACCTTCCAAAATTACACCAGGCGTACCAGGGTTAGAGTGACTTGGGAAGCCATAAGGCCAGCTAAAATTCTTGCAGATATATTCAATACCTTCATAGGTATGAGTGGCGTTTGGATAAAATTCACCAAGCGAACCTTCCAAAAATAAATTCGCTTGTAGCGCTGGAAAAGCATGTCCAGGTCCCAACACAAACATCATGTCTTGACCAACGCGCTTAACTAATTTGTTTAAGTGAGCATAGGCAAAATTTACGCCAGGACCCGACCCCCAGTGTCCAAGTAATCTTGGTTTTACGTCCGCAGCAGTCAAGGGTCGTTCAAGCAAGAAGTTATCTTGCAAGAAAATTTGAGCCGCAGTTAAATAATTCGTCGCGCGTCGAAATTTCTCTATATCTGTTGAATTGTTAATCATATTGACGTCTATTGTATATTAGCTTAACCAGTTTGTAAAACCTTGACTGGACTAAATTTTGTTATCTGTTAAGCTATAACTAATGAAGATATTAGATGGCACTGAATTAGTTGGTTATATAAAAGAACGTCAAGCGAAAGCCGTGAGAGCGCTGCGCCAATCTTGGCGAGTAATCCCAAAACTTGCAATTATTTATACTGGCAGCAATCCAATAAATGAAACTTATTTACGCTTGAAGCGCGAATATGGTCAGGATATTCTGATTGATGTCGATATCTATAACCCAAGTGATATTGAATTGATGGATTTGATCGACAAACTCAATCACGACGAAACCGTGACTGGAATTATTATTCAATTACCGCTTGCCGACACTTCGATGACCGATCAAGCAATCGCTGCAATTAGCCCCGAAAAAGACGTTGATGGCCTGGGTAGCGACGTAAATTTCGTACCTGCGACTGCCATGGCGATCGACTGGTTGATGGCTGGTTATAATATCGATATTGATAAGAAAAAGATTGCAATCGTCGGCAATGGTCGCCTGGTCGGTGCCCCGTTATTTAAACTGTGGGCAAGTGCGGGTTGTGACGTGAACGTTTACGATATTGAAACAATCGATCTAGCAGGGAAAGTCTTGGCTGCGGATATAGTTGTATCCGCTACGGGTGTTCCAGGGCTTATTAAATCAAGTATGTTGCATGAAAAAGCTATAGTCGTTGACGCTGGAACCGCCTCTGAAAACGGCCGAATTGTTGGTGATATATCGCCGTCTGTTCGCGAACGACAGGACTTAACGATCACGCCTATTCGTGGTGGAGTTGGTCCGCTAACCGTCGCCGCATTATTTGACAATATCATTAAAGCTGCAAGAAAAATTGCCAACCAAAAAGGTCAGCAAGATTTATAATAATCAATTCTTTAAGCTAATTCTAGAGCTTCTTTAACGCGTTGAACAACTTGTCGTGGTGTCAAATTCGCTTTGACGATATAGCTATGAATATTTAGCTTTTGAAGTTCTTTTGGAGCTTCTTCTTCGCCCAGGTTAGTCAAGATAATTACTGGTGTTTTTTCGCTAGATTCATCTTTGCGGATAATTTCTAGTGCATCAACACCGTTCATCTCTGGCATCTGCAAATCAAGCAGGATAATATCAGGCTTGAAGGTTTTTACTAAATGAACGCCAATTTCGCCATTATTTGCAAGTTGAACGTCAAATCCGTCCGCCTCGAATTTCATGCGGTACATCTGGCTTATTACTGGGTCGTCTTCGATAATTGCAATTTTTGTCATAATCTATATAAATTGTAACATATAGATAAGTGTCGCGTTACAAATTAAAAATCCGACCTTTCGATCGGATTATATATGGACGTACCAATTTTAAAAATTTGCTGCTTTTTTATACTGCGTTTGCTTTTCGATGATTTTTTCGTGGAGTAATCTAATAGCGGCTTCGATTTCTGCAATTTCCGCAGAAAGCTCCGCTACTTTTTCGCTTCGATCATCGAATTCGGCTTTGTACGTATCTACAAAGCTTTCTT
>CAZNQY010000024.1:13125-15012 GCA_964575635.1 uncultured Saccharimonas sp. (SeqCode)
TTTCAGCTGTCTGATCCAAAAAATTTGAAATCCTCGATCGGATCTCATTGCCTTCCTGTACCTTTTGCCGTCTTTCGATGTAGAATTTGCCGTCGTATAATCTTTGGCAGTATGCGCTTTCGTCGATTGTTCAAACAACTCAACCATTTTGCTATGGTTTAGCTGTTTTTCTGCTCGAAAAAACCGAATTTTTTCTTCCGCATCAGCAACTTGCTCGTTATAGAGATTCAATTCTACCTTTCGGCGATTTTCAACCTCTATAAGCTGCTTCTTTTCATCTTCGAATTCTTCCCTTATTCTCTGGAGTTCGCGCTCGTACCAATTCTTCTCTTCATTGATGTCAGCGACCAAGAGACTAAGGTGGCTCGTTAGATTACTGCCGAAATTACTTACCACGATAATCACCTCGCAAAGTACGATTTACGACTATCTAAAGCCGCATTACCACTATTATAATACATTTACTCAAAATAAGCAATAGAGCGATAGTTGTTTGTTTTTACTACCAAGCTATTTACACCTACGGGGTTTTAGTCTATAATGTCAACTTGATTGTATATATTATTTTAAAGAGGTAAACAGCAGATGCCAATCATTAAGTCCGCTATCAAGCGAGCAAAACAAACTATCAAACGACGCGAACGTAACCTTGTTATCAAACGCGAAATCAAGGACGCAACAAAAGCTTTTGTTGCAACTCCAAACTCAGCAACTCTCAGTGCAGCTCATAGCGAACTAGATACAGCTGTCAAAAAAGGCCTTATCAAGAAAAATACAGCCGCACGTCGCAAAGCAAATCTTTCAAAGATTGCAAAAGCAAGTGGCGTAAAGCTTGTTGCAAAAACTGCAGTATCTGCTGAAGTAAAAGCCCCAGTAGCAAAAGCTACTCCAGCTGTTAAAAAAGCAGCAGTCGCAAAAAAACCAGCTACTAAAAAACCAGCTGCAAAAAAGACAAGTAAATAATTATGAAATTGTAAAAATAACCCCACTTTATTAGTGGGGTTATTTTGTATTTGAAATCACAGGCTTAATATTATAGGTAGATATTGACAATTTGTTAAATTTATGAGAAAATATCGTTAATATTTTATATAAAGAGATTCGTTAAATTATGTCATTGGAAATAGTAGAAAAAAAGCATTCAGAAGAGGCAATTCAGATTGTTGATAATTCTGATATATTTTTAAATAATCCAGAAGACCGTTTTGCTATCGGCGTTTATAGTCCTAATAATATAATTAATTATCAGCAAGGCTCAATTGAGCAAGCATATCTCAGGCTTAGGGCAAAGGTCTATATCGATCAAACCGGTTTTCTTGACGATGATCATAGACGTTTTGATGGTACGGAATTGGATAATGACGATGAAAGATCTGTTCATCTAATAGCGTTCGAGAATTTAATTGGTGCAGTAGCTGTTATTGGCTGTATGCGTCTTCCACAGAAAACAATCGAAAATGATAGCAAGTTACCAGTAGAAGAATTTTTTCCTGAAGCTTTCGAGTCACCGGCTCCAATTGACGCCATAGAAGTTTCTAGATTAATAGTCAGGCATAGTAGGTCTGGTTTAAGTAGAGTAATCAAGCAACAGTTAATGGTAACGAGCTTGGCCTATACCGTTAATGAGGGGCTTGGACCTGTTTATGCGGTTATCGAAGAGCCTTTGAGGCGCGATCTTTCAATGCTAAAGGTTCCAATAGAAGTTATTGCAGAGCCTAAATATGTCGAAAAATATAATACGACAAACATAGGAATAAAGGTTGATCAATTTGAATTTGAACGCAGAGTTGGCAGAGAACTTCTTGACAAGATTAATACCACTCACGGATCATTCAATTATTTTGGAAAAATTCGTTCAGATGATTCAAAATCGGAAAAGTAATATCT
>CAZNQY010000025.1:0-14260 GCA_964575635.1 uncultured Saccharimonas sp. (SeqCode)
CCGAACCGAAGTCGTGCTCGCTAATGGCGATATTATCGAAACCAGTCGGATCAGCAAAAAAGAACTTTCAAAGAAAATTGGCCTTCAGACAATGGAAGGCGAAATTTATCGCAAGCTTGATGCGCTGATCGACGACAACAAACAACTTATCGATCAGCATATCTCGGATAACGGCGATAATGTCGGGTATTCTGGAATTGCGAGTGTTAAACACAAGGATGGCTCATTTGATTTAACTCCGTTATTTGTCGGTAGCCAGGGTACTCTCGGCATCGTGTCGGAAATTGTTTTAAAAACCGATTTTATGAACGACGAAGAGTCGGTTATTGTTGCGACCTTTTCTGACGCAAGACTAGCTCATGATACGGCCGACATGATTAAAACATTAAACCCGTCAACTTTAATTGTAATGGACGGCGGTCTTTTCAAAACTACCGAAGCCCAAGGCAAGAAATATCCGTTCTCGGACAATACTGGCGAAGAAATCAGCACCGTACTCTACATTTCATTTACTGGTCAAAACGAACGTGCCGTAAATAAAATAGCAAAAAAAGCTTTGAAAAAGTTGTCTAAATTAAATACGACAATATTCACCAGTGCTAATTATTCATTTGAAGAGCTCGAATCAATTCGCCAAGTCAGTTCAATCGTACTTGATACAAACAACAAAGATATGTCGACACCACCAATACTCAACAATTCGTCTATCGAAAGTTTACGACGCGAAGAATTTACAATCGCACTCAAGGAATTTGCCGAAAAACACCACCTTGAATTACCAGCGCAAATCGACTGGTTGACAGGTATCGTTACTGTTTATCCAAAATTAAACTTACATATTGTTAGTGATAAACAAAAAACCTTTAAACTAATCAGTGATTACACTGAATTAGTAGCGAAGTTTGATGGTAGTATGGCTGCACAATCTGGTGAAGGCCGATTGAAATCGGCTGCGATTTATAGCAAACTCGATGGTGATATCCTTGATTTATATAAACAAATTCGCGCAATCTTTGATCCACTCGGCACTCTAAACCCTGGCGTAAAGCAAGAAGCAGAGTTAAAGACATTAGTCGTTCAATTAAACGCTGAATACGACAACTCAAAACATAGCGAATTTAACACATACTACTAAAAAATAACGGCCAACATTGGCCGTTATTTAATTATATGAAAAATAGCGGCCTCACAACCGCTATTCTTCTTTTTGATAGAATGCAAGAGATGCATTTCCATAACTACGATTGTCCACCACAACAAATCCGTCGAATTTTGGCACCTCACTTCTACCTGGATATGATAATACCATAAGCCCTTTTGGTTTTAAAAGACCGCATAGTCTTTCAACTGTGGATAACTGCATATCATCATACGGTGGATCAACAAATATAACGTCAAACTTATCACTAGTAATCTTATCAATCCAGGCACTGACGCTGATTTTATATATTGTTGTAGAATTTTCTACACCTAATAGCTTTATGTTCTGTGCCAAGATATCACTGGCTACTCTATCGCGTTCAATAAAAACTACATGCTTTGCGCCACGACTAACTGCTTCAAGCCCAATCACTCCGCTGCCAGAAAAAGCGTCTAAAACAACCGCCCCAGCTAGCCTTGAATTTATGATATTAAACAAGGCACCCCGAACACGTTCACTCATCGGGTGAGTCACACCGCCGTCTGGCGCTTTTAGATTTCTACCGCCGAAGTTGCCCGCAATCAGCCGAACGTTCATTATTCTTGCTCCTTCGACAACAGAACAGCTTGATACCAAGCAAGTGCAACAATCTTTATAATCTCTGGCAACAAGAATTCTTTAGTTTCTTTTGCAAGTTCCCTACTCCAGCCAGTTTTTTTATACCTGTCAAAAATCCGCAAATCGTGAACTTTATGTAACGATTCCAGGAACGTTGCACGAAAACCAACTTTTTTCAAAAAGATATAATCATTTTCGTTCGGACCATGATTTTTGTAATCCGCTGGCACAATTGCAAGCGCTACGCCAATTTCGTACATCAAATGGCTAGTCATATGTCCACCAGCGCCCCAATACTCCCAGTTTTTTGCGATAGAATCTTTTGGCCCAGAACCTTTAACGATAGATCTATGTCGAAGTTTTTCGAACTCTTTTAGCGGCTTACCCCAAAGTTCTTTTATCTTTTCATCAAGAGAATAATGATGCGGAGGCGTAAGGCCATCCACGACCGCATGAGCTAACCAAGCCGCCTCATATGATGCTCTGATCGTGTCATTCTTTCTTAGCGCAATAGAAAGATTCATTATATGATCATCCATAATATCTAAAAGCTTTACGTCGTCCGGTAAATCAGGATTAATAAAGTGCCAAGGCTTACTGTTCGATACAGAAAATTTAATCGAATCAGGCCCATTCGAGCCTTCGAAATGTAAAATATCTTTGATTCCAGGAAAAGAATGTTTATCGATAACTTTAGATAAGCTTCGACGAGCCGCCCGATCAATACGTTGATGGACGCCCATAATTTTTCCCGAACCTTTTCTGAATGTTGTGCCAGAATACATATTTTAATTCAACGTTGTTAATCTTTTGTAATATTGGACTTGCTCTGCTAACTGACTATATTGTAGCAAATCAACACCAGATTCGACGAATGCCTTTGCTTGCTTTTGCGCTCTTGCAATTAACTTTGTATCAGTTAACGTTGCAATTTGAAGATTTAGCGCACCATGTTGAGATTTGCCATAAATCTCACCTGGACCACGTAACTGCAGATCGACTTCGGCTAAATAGAAGCCATCGTTGCTTTTTTCGATTGCTTTTAGCCTCTGTGATGGCTTGGAACTGGTTGAAGTAATCAAATAACAAAAACTCTGATATTCACTTCGCCCAACACGACCCCTTAACTGATGAAGTTGTGACAAACCAAATCGATCAGCATCTTCGATGACAATTATCGTACTGTTCGGCACATCAACGCCAACTTCTACTACCGTCGTACTAACCAAGATATTAAACTCGCCATTTTTGAACTGATTCATAACATCGTCTTTTTCTGCACCCGATAATTTACCGTGCAATAGCCCTATTTTTCGATGTTTGAATACAGAATTTCTGAGTTTGTCGTATTCTGCTTTGACACTTTTTATGTCATTTTCGGCATTATCTTCAATCAAGCTACAAACAACATAAGCTTGTCGACCTTTTTCAATCTCTTCGTCAATTAGTTCATATAATTGCTTTCGGCTATTTGGCGACCAGATTTTTGTAATAATCGGTTTGCGACCTTTTGGAAGTTCGTTCAATACACTGACGTCCAATTCACCGTAAACCGTCAAAGCTAACGAGCGTGGTATTGGAGTCGCGGTCATAGCCAAAAGATGTGGCATAAATTGCGATTTCATTAATAATTTCTGCCGTTGATCAACACCAAAACGATGTTGTTCGTCAATTACTACAAAACCGAGTCGAGCAAATACAACTTTTTCTTGTAAAAGCGCGTGCGTACCTACAACAACATCCACTTCGCCAGATTCAATTCTTTTATATAATTCTTTTCTAGCAATACCTTTGACGGATCCTGTCAATAAACCCACCGTCAAACCAAGCGGTTCTAATAAACTAGCCAGAGTTTTAGCGTGTTGAGTTGCCAGAATTTCAGTCGGCGCCATAATCGCGGATTGCAGACCAACACTCGCTACCTGGCACGCCGCCAAGCCTGCCACAACAGTTTTACCAGACCCAACATCACCTTGTAGTAAACGATTCATTGGAGTTTTTTTCTCGAAATCCTGAATAATTTCCCATGCAGCACGGCGTTGTGCACCTGTTAACTCGAAAGGTAATTTACTGACAAAGTTTGATACCGTTTTTTGATCAAAAGGTATATGCCAACCTGTTAACTTTGAGTTTTCTTGTTTATTATATTGGCTGGCGAGTAACAATTGAAAAACTTCATCAAAAGCTAATCTTTCGCGGGCAGCATCGTTTTCTTCGCGAGTTTTAGGAAAATGAATCGCTCTGATCGACTGCGAATAAGACATTAGTTTTTCTGATTTAATAATTTCGCTTGGCAATGTTTCTGGTAAGAATTCCAAAAAAGGTTTTAACTCACCTATTATCTTGCGAACAAGTTGAGTTTTTAGACCCTTAACTGCTCGGTATACCGGGATAATCGTTTCATCGCTTACAGGCAAGTCACTAATCTTTTCAGCGGACGGATTCGTCAACTGATATCGATTGTAATTAAATTCGAATTCACCAGAAAAACAAAATTCTTCCCCTGATTTAAGTTGCGTTTCGCGATATGGTTGATTAAACCAAATAGCCTGTAATTTCCCAGTATCGTCAGCCAAGGTTGCAGTAGTTAATCGCAAACCACGCCTAACCTGACGCGTAGAAATACTTTCACATCGAGCCGTGATAACTACTTTACCCGGTTTTAAGTCGACAATACGAGCCGTATGTGAAAAATCCTCGTAATTTCGTGGCAGAAATGTAATCAAATCACCAACAGTTTCTATGCCTGCTAAGGAAAACTGTTGATGATTTTTAACACCAACACCCTTAATTTTTTCGAGTGATGATTTAAGATTCACCGCTATTCAGTTACAGCCAAAATACCCTGAAGTATCAGTGCTGTATCCTGCCAGCCTTCAACTGGTATAGAATCAATGCCCATAGCTTTAACTGGGTAATCATTGCCGCCTTCTTGTAACTTATCACCGATAAACAAAATATCATCAATTGAAATATTCATCTCTTCGCATAATTTTTTCATTCCGTAGGCTTTATCAATACCAATCATAGTAACGTCAACTGAAGTCGTACCACCGGCACGAGCTTCTAGATCGGGCAGTTTTGCTGCAACATAATCACGAAGTTTGATTTTTTTCTCACCAGTCGGATCCCAGCTGTATTTTGCTTCAGCCGGTGCCTTTTGACCAAGTGCCGAGAAAGTAATCTGTGAATCACGGTCTTCAATAATCTCGCCATAAGGATTTTCTTCCCATAAGCCAAGTTCTTTTGCGCCATCTTCTAGTGCTTTTTTAACACGAGTTTTTTGATCGTCAGTCAAAGAGTTTTCGTATTGTAATTTCCAGTCTTCCGCCAAATCGTCATATCTATAATATTTAGTACCACACGTTGGCATCATATGCATTCTATTTAAGCGTTGTGCTGATGCATTCATACGTCCAATAACTTGTACGCGAAATTGCTCGAACGTACCACCAGAAATTACACAAATTTCATATTTATCTAATAATTGAGTTAATAATTCACTCATTTGATCACTAATCGGAGATTTTGTGACCGCAAGAGTATCATCTAGGTCAAATGCAATAACTTTTTTATTCATAACACTATTATAACAGCCGTTAGATAAACAAAACGAAAGAATTTTTACCTTTTTTCAGAAGAGATTTAGTCGAAATTATTTGATCGTCGCTTGTCTTTTGACCGTTAACGGATACGCCGCCGCCTTGGATGAGTCGACGTGCTTCGCTATTGCTAGATGCGGCACTTGTACTTACTAACGCGTCGATTACCGAAGTACCGATAGCGACAGTTGGTATTTCGTTAGCTAATGCTTCAATGTCGGCGTCGTTCAAGCTATTGAAATCTGCCGAACCGAACAATACATCAGTCACGCGTTCAACGCTTTCAGTTCGTTCAAGTCCATGTACTAAAACTGTTACTTCATGCGCCAAAGCCTTTTGCGCTTCGCGCTTGCCTGGATTTTCATTTCGTGATTTTTCAAGTAATTCTATTTGATCTTTTGATAAAAGCGTATAGATCTTCATGTAATCAATAACGCCTGCGTCATCAACATTTAGCCAGAATTGGTAAAACTTATAGACACTTGTCTTTTTCTCGTCCAACCAAATCGCACCGTCTTCGGACTTTCCAAATTTTTTACCAGTGGATTTATTAATAACAAGTGGAGTTGAATAAACATGCGCTTCTTTGCCTTCGATACGACGAATTAAATCAACACCAGCAATCGAATTGCCCCATTGATCAGCACCGCACACCTGCAATGTCACCCCGTAATTTTGGAATTGGTATAAGAAATCGTAACCTTGAATCAATGAGTAGCTAAATTCAGCGTAGCTAATTCCTGAACCATCCGCTCCTAAGCGTGATTGAACGAATTCGCGCCCCAACATTTGACTCATTGGTACGTATTTGCCAACCATACGCAAAAAATCAAGGTAATTAATATTCTTGAACCAGTCGTAATTATCAACCATCGTGAAATCTTTGCCAGCAAAGATCTTGCGGTATTGGGCTGAAATACCTTCTTTATTTTTAGCAATTTCATCGAGTGTTTTAAGATTGCGCTCATCGGCCTTGCCGTCTGGGTCGCCAATCATACCAGTTGCGCCACCAACCAACAAGAAAGCCTTGTGGCCGTGATCAATAAAGTGTCGCACCATCATCGCAGCAGCAAAATTACCAATCGTCATACTGTCAGAGCTTGGGTCTACACCCCAATAGAAAGAAATAGGTTCCTGATCAAGAGCAGTAATATCAGGGTAGGTCATTTGATTAACAAAGCCACGCCATGCGAGTTCTTCAGAAAGCTTCATGCTATTCTCCTATTTATATTTATTACAATCAGTATAACAGATTCAAGTAGTTCATAAAATCAGTATAAAAATTCAATGTATTTAAACATTAGCGTTTAATATTTTAATAAAATGATATAATAGAGAGCGTATTCATATAGGGAGTATTACGTGGTCAAGAAACCATTCAAAACACGCAAGTTAAACGTGTATTCAAATTTGTCACATGCACATAAAGTGCGTAAAGATAGCGCGGCGCGAAAACACGCCCAGTATCTTGCTACGCTACCAAAGAATCCGGTTCATCGATTCTTTTATCACATGCATCCAAAAAATGCTTTTAAATATTGGTTCAGCAAACGCGGCCTAATAATGGGTTTAAAAATTGCTGGTATCTCTGCATTAATTCTTTGTCTTATCATAGGCGGTTTATTTGCGTATTTCAGAAAAGACCTTGACGCCATTCGTCCAGGTGAGCTTGCAAAGCGAGTGCAAACAACTGTCACTACCTATCTTGATAGGAACGGAAAGTTACTTTGGGAAGATAAAGGTGACGGAGATTACAAACTCGTAGTCAACGGTGACGAAATCAGTAAATATCTAAAGCAAGCAACTGTTGCTATCGAAGACCGCGATTTTTATAATCACGGTGGAGTTAGTGCATCTGGTTTGATGCGTGCCGTATTTAATAACCTTCAAGGTGGAAGTACCCAAGGTGGATCAACCTTAACTCAACAATTAGTCAAGCAAGTATTCTTTGCTGACGAGGCCTCGGATCGTGGGCTTAGTGGCGTACCTCGCAAAATCAAAGAGATGATCTTGTCTATAGAAGTTGAACGAATGTACAGCAAGGACCAGATTCTCAACCTATATCTTAACCAATCTCCTTACGGTGGACGACGAAACGGTGTTGAATCAGCAGCTCAAACCTATTTTGGCAAAGCAGCAAAAGATCTAACAATTGCCGAAGCTTCACTACTAGCTGCAATACCACAAAACCCTTCAGTTTTTAACCCATACAACGTAGCTGGTCACAAATCACTAATATCCAGACAACAAACCGTATTGGACTATATGGTGGCACAAAACTACATCACCAAGGATCAGGCTAAGGAAGCAAAAGATTACCCAATTCTTGATCATATTATTCCAGAGTCAAATCAGTATACGAACATCAAAGCACCACACTTTGTACAAATGGTTCGAGCACAATTAGTTGAAGAGCTTGGTGCAACTATCGTTGGTCAAGGTGGATTAACGGTTAAGACGACTCTTAACTTGGATATCCAAACAAAACTCGAGGAAGCTATGACAGAAATGTTCAACTCCTCGAAACCAGTTCAAGCTGGATTTACTAACGGTGCCGCTACCGTCGAAGACACCCAAACTGGCCAAATCGTCGCCGTTGTCGGTAGTCGTGACTTTAACTATCCAGGATTCGGTCAGGATAACGCAGCTATTGCATACATCCAACCAGGTTCAACCGTAAAGCCACTAGTGTACGCACAGCTATTCGAGAAAAAAGCCACTGGCGCTCTCAACTTTGGTAGCGGCAGTATATTAAAAGACGAAAACATCGACGCCCTTTATGGCGCACAACTATTCAATGCCGACCATACATTTAAAGGTAATGTTACAATCCGAAGTGCTCTTGCAACATCAAGAAACGTACCAGCTGTAAAGGCTATGTATCTTTCGGGCGTAAAACCTACACTTGAAACAATCCATAAACTCGGTGCCGCTAGTTATTGTACTCAGGGTAGCGAAGTCCAAGTCGGCCTTGCTGCAGCAATCGGTGGATGCGGCATTAAACAAATCGACCTAGTAAACGCTTTCGCATCAATTGCGCGTACTGGCGTATACAAGGATCAATCTTCAATACTGGAAGTCAAAAATACATCCGGTGAAATACTAAAGAAATGGGTTGATTCCGCCGGTACGCGAATCATCGACGCTCAATCAGCTTATATAGTATCAGACATATTAAATGATGACATTGCAAGGTCACCACTTGCAGGTCGTTATGCGACCGGTATGGTAATACCTGGCGTCAAGACAAGTACCAAGACTGGTACATCCGATAAAGGTGGTCAATCGAAAGATATCTGGATGGTCAGTTATAGCACGGCGCTATCTATGAGTGTTTGGCTAGGAAATTCTGATGCGACGACTCTAAAGAACGGCAACTCATTATTGCCTGGGTCAATCATCGCAAAAGTAATGGCTTATGCTCACACCGATGTTTATGCAAAAACTGGTCAATGGAAAACTGGCGATTGGTTCACGAAACCAAGCGGAGTACAAACTATCGGCGGTGAATTATATCCATCATGGTGGACAAAAAACCAAGGCCAAATGACTTCAAAAATGACATTCGATAAAGTTTCAAAGAAAAAAGCAACTGATTTAACACCAGCTCTAGCAAAAATTGAACTTGAAGTTATAAAAATGACTGATCCTATTACTAAAAAAGACGTATTCACCGCTCCTGACGGCTATGATGCAAGTAGCGATGACGATATACATAAAGCATCAGATCAACCACCTATTGCCACTGTCAGCGTCAGCAAGGCATCGGAAAATACCTACGACATTGCAGTATCGGCAACAAAGGGCACAAATGACGTTACTACGATCGAAATACGTGTTGGCGGAGTGCTAGTTAAAACACTAACAGCAGCTGGCACATATCAATACACCGTATCGAGTGGCGACGCCCAAAAAACTGTATCCGTTACGGCAATCGACAGCGCATTCTATTCGTCAACATCAGCAACTGATTCAGTACCAGCATACAAATAAAAAGCTAACTAAAAAATACGGCGATAAATTCGCCGTATTTTTATTTGTTAATTCTATTTATTCGCAAGATCAACAAGATTTTGTTCTGGATTTTTTGGCTTTTGCCTATTATTCCTATTTCTTCCGTTTGATTGTTTTTGTCGATTATTCTTGTTTTGATTAATATTCGTTCGGTTTTGTTGAATATTTTGGATTGGTTTTTCGCGTTCGATTGAACTAGGTTTTAATCTTTCAACTTGAACGGGGTTGCTACGTACTTTGTCTGAGGTTAGTTTTGCAAACATCATTTTGCCAGCCGCCGTTTGTAGACTTCTAATAAATTCTACTTCAACGGTTTTGCCAATTAAATTATTCGCTCGCTCAACAACTACCATTGTACCGTCCATTAAATGTCCAACCGCCTGATGTTGGTCTTGGCCCTTGGTCGTCAACTCCAACATTACTTTTTCACCAGGTAAGTATGCCATACGAAGGCCAAGTGCTAAATCATTGATGTTCAACACTGGAATTCCTTCCACTGCCGCAACTTTGTTTAGGTTATAGTCAATTGTGCAAACTGATCCATTATATTTTTTAGCCAAATACAGCAATCTATCATCTACGCCTTCATCAGCTCTTGAACTATCGCGGAAAACTTCGATCTTTAGACCGGGTACCGCCTGAAGTTGAGTTATCATATCCAAACCAAAACGAGCCCTTGAACGCTTTTCGCTGTCGCTATGATCGGCCATATACTGCAATTCTCCAACAACACTTCGTGGAATGCAAACTCGCCCCATCAAAAAACCAGCTCGCGCCACCATCAAAACACGACCGTCAATTAAAACCGATGTATCAACAAATATTGGAGCTGCGTCCTTATATAATCTTGACTGACCAGAGCTTTGCGCTGTTAAAAACGTCACTTCTGCTAATATAAATATCACTAGAATTAGTAATAATGATTCCATTAATTCTTTTCCTTACTTTTTTGTAGATAGTCGACTAACGCCATACGTAAGTCGCTAACATTGTTTATAAATAAATTCTTGTGCTTGCCCATAGGTGCAATTGCATGTTTAAATCCAAGTTTTTTGGCCTCGGCAATACGTCTATCAACTTGAGTTACGGATCGTATTTCGCCACCCAAACCAACTTCGCCAAAAACCACGACATCATCATCTATTTGTCGTCCAGCCGCAGCACTGGCAATTGCCATACAAATAGCCAAATCCGCTGCCTGATCGTTTAGTTTTAAACCGCCCACAACATTGATGAAAATATCTTTGTCAGACAATTGAAGTTTAGTTCGACGCTCTAAAACCGCTACTAATAAATTCAATCGATTCAAATCAAAGCCGCTCACTGTGCGTTTTGGATAACCAAAGCTTGTTGGATTAACTAGTGCCTGAATCTCGACAAGAAGCGGCCTAGTGCCCTCTAGCGTCGCTAAAACGACAGAGCCGTCAGCATTCTGGCGTTCAGCCAACAGTGCAGCTGATGGATTATCAACCAATTTCAAACCATCACCGTTCATTTCGAATATCGCCGCCTCGTTTGTTGATCCAAAACGATTTTTTACGGCACGAACGATTTTGAAACCACCATAGCGATCACCTTCAAATTGCAAAACCACATCCACTAAATGTTCAAGGATTTTTGGACCAGCAATACTACCTTCTTTTGTTACATGACCAACCAAAACTACAGCCGCACCCGAGCTTTTTGCTGCCCTAATAATTACATTACTGCTATTAGTAATTTGCGAAACCGTACCTGGAGCGGATGTGATTTCTTCTAAACTAAGTGTTTGAATAGAATCAATAATAACAAGTTTATAATTGCCTGATCGAATGGTTGCAGCTACGTCATCAGCGCTCGTACTAGAAACAAAACTAAGCGCTTCGTTTTTTTCGGTACCCAATCGTTCCGCTCGCAGACGTACTTGACCAGCCGATTCCTCGCCGCTAACGTACAATACTGGTTCAGTTGTTGCGACATTAGCCGAAATCTGAAGTAACAATGTACTTTTGCCAATACCAGGTTGACCTGCCATCAAAATTACACTACCAGGTAATATTCCGCCGCCCAGCACTTGATCAACATCCAAAAATCCCGTACCGAGTCGTCGAGTCGCATCATCGATAGAAATTGACTTCATAGTTTGAACTTGAAGCACACTACCAGAAACACTACTCTTGGATACCGCTGATTTACCAACTGACGCGGCGGCCTGCTCAACTAAGGTGTTCCATTGCCCACAATTATCACACTTACCCATCCACTTCGGATAAACGCTACCGCAGTTTTGACATACGAATTGTGTTCTTGATTTTGCCATCAACACCAGTATAGCATTATACCGATGGAGCTGGCGCTAGAGTGCTATCAATACTATTAGTTAGTTTGGTTGATTGTGTAGAAATTGTATTATATTCATCAACATAAGATCGATACAATTTCATATCTTCTTCAATAGCAAAGCGTTCAGATTCAAGTGTAGATAGTCTATTTACCAACACGAGTCGAGCTGAATTAAACTGATATTGAGTACTAAAGCCACCGCCGCTAGCTTTTGCATTAAAGCTTGCTATATCATTATTTAATGTAATCGTCTCTTCATTATAAGTATCAACATCCGCCACTATACTTTCCGATAGACTATCCATTTTTGATAATAAATCAGCAGCTTTTTTATCAAGTGCCGTAAAAACTGCTTTGTATTTAGTACACAAATCAACTATTTTTTGTCTACTGGCAAAATATTTTGAATAATACGTTTCGAGTTCTGAACTAATAGTTTTGATTTCTGTACCAATAATTGAATGAAGCTCATTATCGCGCTGTCCAGGTTCTGATTTGGCATAATAATCCATCAATTCCTTGTATTCAGGAATTTTTTCTAATTTCTGATATTCAATCTCTAATAAATTATCAACTTTTTTCTTTTCATAATCATCAAGTCGAGAATATGCAGCGTGTAATGTTTCATGCACGGCAGTAGTTTCTCTGATACCATCAAGTTCAGCGGCTTTAATATCATATAGGTATATTTTATTTTCTTTATAGCAACCCAAAATAGACACTACTGTCTCTGTTCGCTGACATGCGTCATTAAACTTTTGTGTTGCTTCAAGAGCCGGTTCGCTAGCATAGAATAAAAATTTACCATAATCGCCCATGCCACCACGCTCAACCAAACTAGTGACTTCTGTGCTAGGTTTATATTGCCAAACAATAATTTGATCGATAATATATTGTCGATTAATTATAGCAAGTACCGAGAGAGTACTAAAAAAGCAACAAATAATTATGCTGACAACTATTGCTAATCTATGATTCTTCTTTACCGGCATCAATTCGTATTTCCCCACCTTTTACTGAAACAATTAATATACTGCCCTTTTCGTAAGTTTCAGATAAGATTCCGTCAGCTAGTTTATGTTCCAATAAATCTTGGATTGCTCGCCTGAGTGGTCTTGCGCCGAACTTTTCATTATATCCTTTGTTAATTATAAACCTTTTTGCCGCAGGTTTAACAACTAAATGTAAGCCTTTTGGAACTAATCTCTGTTGAAGTTCGTCGATGAGATTGTCGAAAATTCGCGCTATCTGTTTATGAGTTAGTGCGCGGAAAGTTACAATACCATCAAAACGATTAATCAATTCTGGTTTCATGAATTTAGACAAAGTACTTTCAGCTACTGCTGCGTTTTCGTCGTGCGCAAGATCAAGTTGTTTTTCTTCGGCTTTTGTCCCAGCATGAAACCCAAGGCTCGATTCTCTGCTCATCATTTCTGAACCTAAGTTACTGGTCAATATAACGATCGTATTACTGAAATTAACAATTCGACCCTTGGCGTCAGTTAATGTTCCGTCTTCGAGTAATTGTAATAATAGATTAAATATATCTGGATGAGCTTTTTCAATCTCGTCAAACAACACCACACTATAAGGCTGACGTCTAATTTTGTCCGTTAATTTACCGCCATCATCATAACCAACGTATCCTGCAGGCGCACCAAGTAAGCGACTGGCGTTATGTTTTTCGCTAAATTCACTCATATCAATCTTTACCAAAGCGTCGCTACTGCCAAAAACTTCGCGCGCAATAACTTTTGCAAGTTCGGTCTTGCCCACACCAGTTGGACCCATAAATACAAACGAACCAATCGGGCGACCGCTGCTAGCCACACCGCTACGACTGCGACGAATTGCTTTTGAAACCTTTTCGATCGCTTCGTCTTGACCAATAATAAACTTCGACAAGTGCTTTTCCAGATTACGCAGTAATTTAAGCTCAGATTTTTGAATTTTATTTACGGGTATTCCCGTCATCAAAGAAATCGCATTCGCTACATCGTTATCTGTCAAAACTAATTTATTTTTACCATCGGTTTTTTCTTTGATGTCGTCAATCATCAAATTCACTTGGCTAATTCTAGTTTTATATAAAGCTGCCCGCTCGTAATCTTCACTAGCGACCGCGGTTTCCATTTTTTCATTCAAATCTTTCAATTGACCTAGTAACCCACGCATTTTGCTTGGTTTTTGACCTAATTTTACGCGAATATAGGCTGCAGCTTCGTCTATGACGTCTAGAGCCTTGTCTGGCATAAAGCGCTCACTAACATAGCGATCAGCCAAACTAACCGCATTTTCGATCACTTCATCAGATAAAGCAATTCCATGATGTTGTTCGTAAGTATCACGCAAGCCCTTTATTATAGCAACTGTATCTTTAACGCTTGGCTCTGGAGTCAAAACAGTTTGTAGTCGTCGTTCGAGTGCGCTATCTTTTTCGATATATTTACGATATTCATCAGTAGTCGTCGCGCCGATTAGCTTGATTTCGCCGCGCGCCAAAGCAGGTTTAAGCATATTCGCAGCATCAATTGAACCTTCGGCCGATCCAGCGCCAACCAAC
>CAZNQY010000026.1:0-13631 GCA_964575635.1 uncultured Saccharimonas sp. (SeqCode)
TTTCGGAAAAAAGAATAATAAATTATAATTAAAAAGTTGTTATTTTGTTGAATCTTTTAATTCAAAAGAGAATGTTGAGCCGTGATTTAGACGGCTATCGACATTAATTCTAGTACCTAGTTTATGTGACAATTTCATTGCGATATACAACCCGAGCCCTGTTCCGCCGGTTTCGCGGGTACGATAATCTTCGCTGCGGTAGAATTTTTGGAATATTTTTTGCAAGTCGCTCTTACTGATACCAATTCCAGAATCTTTGACAGCAAAAGTAATTACTCCGTTGTTTTCACTAAATTTAATATCAACATTGCCTTCACGGGTGTATTTAATGGCGTTAGTCATAAAGTTTTGCAATAATTCTTCTAGGTAAAGACGACTTGCTTGAACTTTTCCAAGTTCGTTTGAAAGATCCAGATTTAGATGCAGA
Source organism: uncultured Saccharimonas sp. (SeqCode) (assembly GCA_964575635.1). Lineage (GTDB taxonomy): Bacteria > Patescibacteriota > Saccharimonadia > Saccharimonadales > Saccharimonadaceae > UBA1547. The sequence goes on from CAZNQY010000026.1 coordinate 428, forward strand.
CCTTTGCTGGTTGCTTCAATGTTATATTTATCAAATATCTTATGTGCCAGTTCGCGAACATCGATTTCTTCAGCCTTATCGGCAACTCCACGTTCAGCGCGAGATAATGTCGACAAATCATTGACCATGTTTGCTAGAAACACAATTTGATCATGAGCTGTATTAACCGCGTCTTTTAGCATTCCTTCGGTTACGTTCGGATGACCTACCATCATTTGCATGTTTGATAGTGTGCCTTCGGCAATAGTTATTGGAGTTCGAAGTTCATGGCTAGTCACGCTAATAAATTCATCACGCTCTTCCTCTAGACTTTTAGCTTTGGTAATATCTCGCATAATTACGATATATCCGTCGTGATTTTCTTTTTTATTCTTGGTAAAGCTACTGCGGATTGGTGACAATGTCAATTCAAGTCGAATTCTTTCGTTTTCGTCGTATCTAAATTCAAGATCATCACGTTTGATGGCGATTCGTGATTTTCGAAGCTCCTTATATAGACTAACCTGGTTACCTTCTTGATCAAAAAGTGGCATGATATCGTCAATATGCGCACCATTAAGGCTGGTGTTGGTGTCTAATAAGTTTAATGTTGCGGCATTGTAAATCTTGACCACTCCGTTTGGATCAGTACTTAATATTGCATCCGCAAGGTTGTTGACGATTGTTTGTATGCGGTCGCGTTGCAGAGTTTCTTTTGCTTTACTTTTAACCAAAAGTGTTTTTGATATTTCTTGAGTTTGAATGATTTTAGTTGTCAATAAACTACAGGCAGCAACAAAAATAAATGCTGATAAATCAACTGCGACTAAATATATATTTGTATCGTGCCAAATAACTATATCCATTAAAATGAATGACAATAATATCAAAAAACTTAGAGCTATTCCGATTAACTTTGCGTGCATATAGCTGAAAACCGAAAGTACTAACCAAAAAATAATAAAAGGTGTATTGAATCCAGAAATAAAAACCAGATACGATCCAGCTAGCATATGATATGCGATTAATAATATCCAAAATAACCTATCGTTTTTAATAACGGTCATTAACTGCGAAAGCCCCAGAACTACCCACCAACTCAATAACAAATAGAAGCTAAAGTCATTGATTGGTCTGTCAGAAATAATTACGCCGTTATGTATGAGAACCGCATATAGTATTACGATAATCGCTGCCAAAAGTCCTGACCAGCGCACAAATGTATTTAATTTTGACGGATACAGTGAATCTTCTTTTTGCATTATGTTGATATTATACAGCAACAACCACAAGCTTTATATAGAAGGAGTCTCGAGTTTTAGTAACTTTCGATGCATATTATATTTAGGGTCGCCAATTTTAACCAGTTCCCAAAAAAGTGGACCGTGGTTCATTTGTTTGATATGAGATAATTCATGAATCAAAACATAATCAATTAATTCAAACGGCAATTTCATCAATGCGATATTCAAACTAATTGTTCCATTACTACTACAACTTCCCCATCTGCCGCTAGAATGCGAAAACCGAACTTTTACATATTTATAGCCATATTTTTCGGCTAAAAAAGCCAGACGTTTTGGCAGGTAGCTTTTTGCTTCAATTTTTAGCGCATCTATAACTTTTTCGCGTAATTTTTTTGTGACAATCTCTGAATTTATATCTGTTCCGATTGGAAGTGACACGATTATCTGTAAGCCGTGCTTCGCAATATCGAGATTGTCGCTAGTAGAGTTTTTGACAATCAAAGTGTGACTTTTGCCTATTTGCATACCATTTTCATAGTTTGTAGCAGGAGCTGATTCTTTAATTAGTTTGCGGAGTTCATCGCGTGATGTTCGCAGTAAATTCTTGACTAAAAACATTGGCGCATAAACAGGGAGTGTTGCCCGTAATGTGCCATTCGGAGCTACTCTGATTCTTACTTGACGCGAGGTTACGCTTCTTCGGACTGTAACTTTGCCAAACTCATTATCTTGAATTATTGGCATGAATATTTACCGAATCAAAATACTTCGATTAACCTGGGGTCGTACTGGACTAATCGGGACGATTGGCTGGCTCGACGGTTGTGTTTTGATAATATTTTTTAACACTATTTTGAGTTGACTTACGTAAGTATGTTTACCGCTAATAACTATATATTTTTCAGATTGAACTGGCTGAGCGAAGCGTTTTGACAATTCATCAAACTTAGCTGATGTCATAGATATCTTGTCGCTCGATACCTTGAGAGCGCGTTTTTTGGCGGTTATCGATTCAGTTTGTACCCAGATAAATAACGGCTCATAACCAGCGTCTCTGGCTTTTTTTGTAATTCCAATTCGTTCTGTTCGAGTGTCTGCAAAACCTTCATAGACTATTGTTTGACTGGTTTTAAATGTTTCATCCAGCATGTAATTCGTAATTTTACCAAGCACTGCATCTTCTTTTTTTGAAAATTCTGGAGTATTAAACAAGTCAGCCCTGAGTTTGTCGACGTTTATATAAGGCGCTTTAAAAGTGTCCGAAAAATGCTCTGCAAAAAAGCTCTTTCCAGAACCAGGTATACCCACCATGATCAGTAAATGAGGTTTAGTTAAACTCAACGGTTTCATATATGACAGTATAGCAAATTTATTACGGAATATATACTAGAAATTTGACAGATGACTATCGAGTTGTGTTATGTCGGCGTCTGTTTCGTCAAGCTTTATACTATCAAGCGCTTCTTCTGCTTTTTGCAAATCTGATACGCTATTGATATTTTGTGCTTGTGGTACGTCTGTTGCTGTTTTTGACTGTTGTTTGACTATGGTGCCAATATTCGTAACTAGCTCGTCTTTGTATATAGTATTCATTGCGATGTTGTATCCGATCAATCCAATAACACCCAAAATCGCGACGATCATTAAAGCTTCTACTGCTGAAAAACCAAAATTATTTCGAATTGTTTTCATTTTTAATTCTCTCCTTCAGTATTAGTGTTTTTGAGTGCAGCTGCGGTTTTTACTTCTTTCAATAAAGATCGTACTGAATCCTTATATTCACTTAAAGCTGTAGCGGATGACGAATGGCTGTTCTTGAATGAACTTACGATTCCTTTCGGATTATCGCCGTCACAGGCAAATGTCACCTTGGCGCCGACAGTTGAATCGACTGTAATTTGTGCTGCTGTTTTTTTCTCTTGAACTGTTGCAAGCAATTGATCGTAGTTTGCAACTGTTAAGTTGTTTTTTGTATAAAATGCTTGTACTTTTTCTAGTGTTGTCGTAAAAAGATTTAATCGTTTTTGATCACGATCAGCTACTCGTGAAATAACATTGTTTATGCTTGCTTCGTGCTTTTTACAGATAGCAAGTTTGCCAGCTTCGAGTCTTGTTGCAATAGCTTCCTTAATTTCGGAAGTTGTTCTTGTTCTAGTTTGAGTAGTCTCGTTTTGATTGCTGTTCGACGTTTCGTTTTCACCCTGAGCGATTGCACTTGTTATCTGTGTGAGAGCTAGCGAAGAACATATTGCTAACAGAAAAACAAATGGAATTAATATCTTAGTTTTCATTTATAGAACCTTTCTATAATACTTATGTTATTTATGATTATAGCAGTCCTAATTTACTAGTCAATGCTATTCAGGTTCTAGATTATGTGTATAATTAAACTAACCATAAGGATTTATCAGGAATATATTTTTAAAATGAGTTTTAGTCTATTCTTAAATAGAAAATCAAACGGATTTACTTTAATCGAATTAGTCGTTTCGCTTGCGGTTATAGGTATACTATTTTCTATAGGAGTAGTTTCATATGGAAATTGGAGGCAACGTACCGATATAGCCGTAATAAAGAATGACTTGTCGCAAGTTTCGGCTGCATTTGAAAATTATAGGAATGTTAACGATAAATATCCCGGTAGTTTTACAGATCTTTCTAATATCAATCCAAACAAAGACATTGTTTTAAGCGGTGGCAGTCTAAATGGTCGTTATTTTTGCGTAAACGCATCCTTAAAAAATAATAGTTCCGTCAGTTATTATGTTTCATCTGATAATAAAGAAATCGAACAAGGGGTTTGCCCACCACATAGTTGGAAATCTGTTTCGGCTGGAGAATATCATACCTGTGCGATAGCTGTCAACGATCATGTTTATTGTTGGGGCTATAACCGTTACGGCCAACTTGGCGACGGTACTTTTACGTCAAATTCGAAGCCAGTAGCTGTTCTTCAAGGAGCAATGCCTTCGCTAATCGTGAAGCAACTCGCATCAGGGGCTGATCATACATGTGTGATTGCGTCAGATGATCACGCTTATTGTTGGGGGTATAATGACGAAGGTGTGCTTGGTGACGGATCAAATACGGACAGTAATGTTCCTGTCGCCGTTTCTCAAGGGGCTATGCCGTCATTAATTGTAAAACAAATAACAAATGATATTGCTTGGCATACCTGCGTAATCGCCATGGATGACAAAGCATATTGTTGGGGTGCAAATTCATCAGGAGCATCTGGAAACGGCACTACTAATGCTAGTAGTATCCCTGTTGCGGTTTCTCAAGGTGCAATGCCATCGCAGATCGTAAAACAGATATCTACTGGGTATATGCATACTTGTGCTATAGCATCGGATAATAAGGTTTATTGTTGGGGTACAAGTTTTGAAGGTGAGTTAGGTATTGGTACTGACTATGCTGAAAGACTTGTTCCGACGGCTGTTATTCAAGGTGATTTGCCCGCTATAGGAGTTAAACAAGTATCTGCAGGAAGTGAATATCATACGTGTGCAGTTGGTCTTGATGATAAGGCTTATTGTTGGGGTGCGGGTTATTATGGACAGTTAGGAGATGGTACTGAAAACACTACTAGCATTCCTGTTTCGGTGAGTCAGGGCAATAGGCCGTCTTTGTCTGCAAAGCAAATTTCTATTGGATATGATTTTAGTTGTGTGATTGCGTCTGATGATAAGGTGTATTGCTGGGGTATTAACGAATATGGAGAATTAGGAAATGGTACGTCGAATGTTCAGCTTACTCCTGGTAAGCTTTTTAACACTACTCAATCCTTCCAGTCGGTATCTCAGATTTCTACGGGCTATAACCATGCATGCGCAATTAGCAATGGTGATTTATATTGTTGGGGTCGTAATGAAAACGGAATGCTTGGAACTGGTAGCAATAATATAATTTCTAAACCGAGTCCAGTCGATCAAGGAGCTATGGTATTTAACGACGTACTGCAATTATCAGCAGGTTCGAATACTGCATGTGTTGTTGGTGCTGACAATGCAGCTTATTGTTGGGGTAATAATAATTACGGTCAAATTGGAGATGGATCGGAAATTAGAAGCTTAATTCCGAAGGCGGTTCATAAAGGTGATAGGCAAAATCTTAGCGTTAAACAAATTTCTGTAGGTGATTATCATACTTGCGCCATTGCGTTTAATGATAGAGTTTATTGTTGGGGAAGAAATTGGGATGGTCAGCTTGGAGGTGGCTCTAATTTCGCATTTAGTTCTGTTCCTGTGGCTGTTTTACAAGGAGCAATGCCGTCTCTGGCGGCCAAAAGTGTATCGGTTGGATATAATTTTACATGTGCAATTGCATTAGATGATAAAGTTTATTGTTGGGGTTATAATGGGAGTGGAGAATTAGGTAATGGCAACACCGTAAATAGTAATGTTCCTGTAGCTGTTTCGTTGGGTTCTAGACCATCACTCAATGTAAAACAATTATCGTCCAATTCGACCTTAAGTTGTGTTATATCTAGTGATGATAGTGTCTATTGTTGGGGTCGTAATTATTCTGGAAGTTTTGGTAATGGCACTACAAATGACAGTTTTGTACCAACAGCTACTCTTCAGGGTGATATGCCAACACAAACTGTTAAGCAAATATCTATTGGATCTGGTCATGCTTGCGCAATAGCGTCAGACGATAAAGTCTATTGTTGGGGTCGTAATAATAGTGGTCAAATTGGGAATAATAGTCTTGTAAACACCTTAACTCCAACTGCTGTTGTACAGGGCGCAATTCCATTAATGAATATTAAATCGGTATCTCCTGGTTATGATTTTACTTGTGCCGTTGATGTTAGTAATAAAATGTATTGCTGGGGTGTCGGCAGTTATGGTCAACTTGGTAATGATATGAATTCTCTCAGTAAGATTCCTGTAGCTTCCGTTTTATCAAAAATAACAACCCAGTCGGTAAAGCAAATTTCAGCTAGCAGGTATTATGGCTGTCTAATATCTACGGACAATAAACCTTATTGTTGGGGTGACGTTGAATCAAATAAGTTAGGTTTTTTAAGCCAATCGGTTCTTGAAAATTTTTTTCCAAAACTAACGCTTTATCCTCATTAATGAGTTAACTGTACACAGATTAAATAATGTAGTATCCTGTTAAGTAAAAGCATAAGTTAAATATCTCGAGAAAATGATGAAAAAAAAGACCAAGATTGAGAAGTTCGAAAAACTTACTGGAAATTTATTCAAGCATGCGTTGCATCGCTACCGTTTTAGTCGAATGATAAGGATTCTTGGACCTGGTATCGTAACGGGTGCGGCTGATGACGATCCTTCTGGAATTGCTACCTATTCACAGGCTGGTGCTGCGTATGGTTTTGGGTTTTTGTGGGCTTTCCCTTTTATGTATCCCCTGCTTTTGGCGGTTCAAGAATCCTGTTCAAGGATCGGCGCTGTAACTGGAAAAGGCTTAGCAACGGTTATAAAAGAAAACTACAGCAAAAAACTACTATACATGTCGGTCATTTTAGTTGTTGTTGCAAATACAATAAATATTGGTGCTGATCTTGGCGCTATGGCTGCAACTACTCAATTATTTATTGACCTACCCTTTGCACTACTCGCCTTTTTGTATGCATTATTGATTGTTTTATTGGTAGTATTTATTGATTACAAAAAGTACGCAAAGATGCTTAAATGGCTGGCCGTTGCTTTGTTGGCATATCCAGTGACGGCTTTTATGGTCGGACAAGATTGGATTGAATTATTTAGATATACATTTGCATCGGCGCCAACTATCAATGCCGAGACTATATATATTTTGGTCGGTATATTAGGTACGACCATATCACCTTATCTGTTTTTCTGGGATACATCAGAGATCGTAGAAGAAGAAATAGCTAAACACCGATTAAATGAAAATGGTGGTGATCCAAAAATCAATAAACACTTCCTGCGCAGTATTCGTATTGATAACTTTTTTGGCATGTCGCTTGCAACGATCACCGCTTGGTTTATTGTAGTGGCCTGCGCTTCGGTTCTGTTCAAACACGGTGTAACGGACATTAATACAGCTTCTGACGCTGCAAGAGCTCTAGAACCGCTTGTACAAGGTTTTCCGTATGCTGGTTTGATCGCCAAATTAATTTTCTCGGTTGGAATTATCGGAATTGGACTTTTGGCTGTGCCAGTACTTGCTGGATCATCAGCTTACGCTATAAGTGAAACTTTAGGTTGGCGCGAAGGACTTTATCGCAAATTTCATCGCGCGATCGGCTTTTATATGGTTATTATTGCTGCGACGTTTGTCGGTTTGCTTATAAACTTCTTGGGCATAGACCCAATTCAGGCGTTAATCTTTACGGCTGTATTTAATGGAATTGCCGCGGTACCGCTTTTGGCTATGATAATCAAGATCGGCAGTAATAAAAAAATTATGGGTGAACACAAGAATGGACTTTGGTCTAATATATTCGTGAGAATTGCGTTCGTTGTTATGCTAATAGCTGTAATTGCTTTGTTCTACTTTATGACAATCGCTTAGATTTTTAACTTTAGGATTAAACTCTTGTTAAATGCCAGTGTCTACAAACGTCACACTTATAAGTATTTAGTTCAAGATTCATGTCAGCGAGCATTTGAATTTCGGCCGCACGCATTGCATCAACTTCATTGCGGTATTTTCGCTTTGCTGTGCAATTTTGCATTGAACTAATAATAGACAGTGGCTGCCTGGATATTGTTTTTCGCTTTGATTTTTTAGATTTCATTATTAATTTCCATAGATTTCATTGATTATTTTTTCAAAAATTAGATAACCGTTACTTTCGATTACATGCTCTGGATGGAATTGTAACCCATAAATAGGCTTTGACTCATGTTTAATGATTTCAACGCCTTCATCGGATTCAGCCAAGGCAATCAAAGGGCTGCTGACTTCCGCGACAGACCAAATATGACTTTCGAATACTGAGATTTGAGTATCTTCGGGCACTATATTGTTATTATCAACGTTAAAAATATCAATGACTCGATGCAATCTTTGACTTAGTTTATGTAAGTGACCACCATATGCATGCGTGATGATCTCGAAACCTAAACAAATTCCTATGATTGGTCCTTTGTGATTGATTACTAAATTTAATTCATCAGCATATTCTTTGTTATGCCACAGGATTGGAATTTCGTGTCCACCAGATAAAATTAACAAATCATTATCATTGGGATAAAAATTAGACAATTTATCACGATCTATTATGATGGGCTCGTATGGTTCGAGTAGTGTTATTAATTCGTTGATTAGTCCACTGCCATTATTTATTAGATATACCGTCATTTCTGATATTAATTATATCAGAATAACCTGACCCAAAATAAAAGCGGACAATAAGTCCGCAATTTTTCAAAACTTTGGGTAAAGAATGAAAACGCCAACAACACGTTGGCCGATTTTTAAAGAATTATATTCGAAATCCCAGTCTGAATCCAGATAGATTTCATCGTTATTTTTCTTTTTTGGGTCTAATCTTACTCTTGTTCCATCGTTATAAATCAATACAGAATCAGCAATTATAAGTTCAACATTTCTACTAACGGCAACTGAATTATGTGCATTGCAGTTGATTTCTTTTGAATACCTGGTTGATTCAATGATCATTAATGGCGATTTTGTTTTCTTTGCTCTAGTTATTTCAGTATTACTAAGATAACCTTCCAATAGTAATTCACCCCTTCCATATAAAGTGCGTCCAGATTGCTCGAATACTTGTATTATACAATAAATAATTTTGATATGAAATTAAAAGTTAAATTTATTAGCCTACACTTAGTTGCCCTTCGTGCTAATTAATTCTATAATAGTTATGGATTAATATTGCGAGGGGCTTTTGTTTTCTGATTTTGGTGTGATAATTAGGGTGTTTTATAAATTTTATCTGATTCTATCGATCTCTATTCTGGCTGGCTTATTTACGACACCTCATGTATCCGCAGAAGAATTCAAGCCAGCTTGTAACTCTGCGGTTTTGAATGGTGATAATTTGTCAACTACGTTTTCAATTACATTAAACTGTAATGATTTTACTAGTTTTTATAATGGCGAAATATCGTTAACCCAAGATCTCGACCTGATGAATATGCAGCTCCATACGGGATCGGGTACTCTAACTCCGCTACGCGTCGATATTATAAATACACAAATCGTACTAACTTTTTATAGTTGGGATGACAGCTATATTTTTTATGATTTATCAACTCGTGATTTAACGATTAATTCTGATTTGATAGTAAATACGACTGTAATGAACGATGTGATTAGCTTTACGACTGGTACTATAAATGACAAGGCGCTACCCGCGTCGTACGACGATTCCTATGATGTTATTTCGGAAGTTTTGGATGTAAAACCCGATAAAGGGGTTTTTAGTAATGACATTGAAAAGCAGAGTTCAAGTGTCGGCATTTATCTAGAAAGTAATGTTAGTTACGGGACTTTAGTACTTAATTCTGACGGATCTTTCATATACAATCCATCAGCTCATTTCTGGGACGAAGCTAAAGACAGTTTTACGTATAGTATGGTTCAACAATCTGGCGAAAGAGGAAATATCGTAACTGTTACGCTAGCTAATTCCCCGCCCGATATAGAAACTGACTTTTACGAAGTATGTGAATCTTGTAATACAGAGATCGCAAAAAATGGCGATATGGTCAAGGTCGAGGTTACGTCGACAAAACCTATTATCTTATCAGATATGTATATTGCTGGGCAAAACATATCAGAATACACGATTAGTAACCCACTACGATATTATTTTACCTACGTTTTGGGATCTAATGTTGATTCTGAAGACGTTGTCGTTAATGACAATATAAATTATTCATTTAAATATACATATGCCACTATTGAAACGCCATACAATAAAGAAGACACGATAATCCTAGACAACATTCCACCTGTCATCAGTTTGAATGATGATGAATATATAGAGTTGTATATCGGGGATATATACGAGGAAGCTGCAACCGCCTATGATGATGTTTCGGGTGATACTCCAGTTAATGTCGTTGGCTTTGTCGACACTACTAAGGGCGGTTTATATGAACTTTACTACACATCGACGGACGAAGCTGGTAATATTTCCGAAGTTGCCCAAAAAACGATATATGTTATTGACGAGATTGCTCCGATAATTACGATCAATCAAATTGATAATTTAAAACGTGGCGAAACATTAGTAATTAGCGGCTATATCGATGACGTGACATGCGCAATTACATTGGATATAGAAGGAAAGATATTTAATGTTCCATCTGACAATATCTCAAGTAACCGTTGGTATATGCGATTTAATACCGATAATTTCAAACTCGGTAAAAACGTTATTACAGTAACCGCTATTGATGAGTTTGATAATTCAACTTCTGCTACGACCAGCTTTGTCGTTAGCGAGCGACCCGCTGTGCCGATTAATTATGAAGCGACGATAATTCCTGTCGTAAAATACACTAACCACAATTACGGTGTCGAAGATAGTGTTGATATTACCAGTCAAACGCCAAATAACCAAACATCTACTGACCAATTGCAGGATGTGAAAGTTGAAGTTACGAAGCCTATTAATAATGTTTTTGATTGGAGCTTTCTGGGTATAGATTGGTATTATTGGCTGATGATGACATCAGTATTAGCATTGTTGCTGTTCTGGATTTTTGGCAAATAAAAAACCGCAGAACTTAATCTGCGGTAATTTACAATCTATATCACCTTCGATAGCTTATTGTAAGCTATCCTTTTAACTCTCTCGCAAGATGTTCTCTCGTGTATTTCAACAAGAGTATTAATTTCTTGCGATGCCCTTGCAATTTTTAGCCAGAGTTTCGATTGTCTTTTATCCAGAAGCTCGCCGAGTTTAAACAAAGTTGTCGGCGGTTCTATAATTGCACTCAGTTGCTCGGAGCTCTGCGACAAAATAAATTCCTTGTAATACTTTCGACACATGTTACGCGCCTTGAAATATACGTAAAAACCAACTTTTAAGCCTTTGTGGGCTTTTTCTAGGTTCGATACCGTACTACAAACATGTAGTACTTGTTCGTGTCCTGTTGCCATACTTAACCACTTAACAAGATCGCTTTTCTTGAGCGAAGCCAGATAGACTTCTTCGGCATCAAAGAATGTTTGATTTGAAACGAATAAAGACTTTTTGCGCAGTCCGGATACAGACCACTTCCCCCATCTCAGACTTTCACTTGCAGACAACGTCATTTCGACGCTTGACATAACACACACCCCTTTTTCATTGAATTTATGGGTCAAGCCCATATCTATATAAAGAGCAATCGCTCTGAATATCGTTCGCAGGTGTAGATTGTAAATATTCAAACCAAATTAAATTTGGACATTTAATTATTGTAACACATTGTGTTTAAAAATGCAATAAATTTATGCTTAATTTTCGGTCTGTTTATCGATTGAATCTATCCTATATAGCACCAAGCTACGGATAATCGTCTCTGGGATCGTGTTTTTGAGATCAAATTGAATCGTACCTTTTGATATTTTGAACGCTGATAGCTTCGACTTCATCGAGTTGATTGGTTCCGCTGTTGGGAACAGGCTCATGTGGTTCTTGAAAACATGAAAACCAATCAGGTATTTACCCTTATATTTAAACGCAGGCATGCCGTAATCAATCACTTCTTCGACTTCAGGAACGGTTGTTGTGACAATTTTTCGAATTCTCTCTAATTCTGCACGCTGGTCTTTGTCTATTTTTTGTAAATAATCATCAATTACGGACATTATCTTAAGTCCTTCCAGTTAGTTTTTATTGATTGCGCTAAAGCTGTATTCGTGAGTTGTTCGGGTGTGTGGCTTAAAACATTAAAGCCTTCTTCATCGTATCTTGGGATTAAATGCCAATGAACTTGGCAGACTTCGTCCATATACATCAGATATACTTTTTCAATATCAAGCGTTTCGATCAATGCATTTCTGGTTTGTTCGACGATGTCCATTAAATGTTCGTATTCTTGACGACTCAATAAATGCAGGTCTGGTGCGTCTTTTTTCCAGACAACAACTGAATGCCCTTTGGTTATTGGGAAATTTGCCAAACATACATAAAGAAGATCGTTTTCGTAATATACTGCACCTTCAACTGGTTGTGGTAATCTATTCATTTGTAATAATCATATCAAATAACGTTTTGATTATCTAAGTATTCAAATAATATTTTAGTTTTTGTAAGCTTTGATTAAGTAATTTTGATTATAATAAAGTTATGGGCGTAATATGAAATACAATAAAGTTTCAATATGCGATTCGTTATCTTTTGTTGGTAAAAAAGTCTTAGTTACTGGCGCTTCTTCGGGTATTGGCAGAGCTATCGCCTATCGATTCGCCGAATCTGGCGCCGATCTTTTGATGATAGATATTGACATAGCTGGGCTGCAACAGACAAAAAACAGATGTTATGCCGGATCGAATGTACATAAATGCTATCAAATTGATTTGACTAACAAAGAAGAAATCGACAATTTCTGGGCAAATCTGGATGTTGATGAATTACCTGATGTTATTGTGAATAATGCCGGCATATATCCAATTATGGATTACTTAAAAACTGACAAACAAAGGTTTGATCGAATACTCGATATCAATATGAATTCAGTTTTCTGGATGTGTCAAAATTTTATCAATAAAAAGAAAAAATATGGCGGTATAATCGTTAATATTTCATCGATTGAAGCAATATTACCTTTCAAGAAAGATTTGGTTGAGTATTCTATTAGTAAGGCTGGAGTAATAGCTCTGTCGAGATCTCTGGCGCGTGATTATGGTGCACTGAGCTTTCGCACAAATGTTGTTCTGCCTGGCGCGATAAAGACTTCAGGTACACTAGCATTGGTCAAGAATGCTATTTTGAGCGGCAAGGTTGATTTATTAAAGACAGGTTATGATTTCAAACAACGACTTGCGAATAACAAGTGGGGTAACCCTGACGA
>CAZNQY010000027.1:0-13507 GCA_964575635.1 uncultured Saccharimonas sp. (SeqCode)
TTAATTCATTAAATTATTACAATTTTTATGAATTAACTACTATATCTATTATATGCTTTTTTATAAAATACGCTAAACTATGATTGTTTTTGATATAATATTCTAAGCAACAACAATTCCACATATTTGCCCTGGTAGCTCAGTGGATAGAGCAGAGGACTTCTAAGCCTAAGGTCGTTGGTTCGATCCCAACCCAGGGTACCAAAATAAATATATCAACCAGAAGGTTGATATATTTATTTTGGTATCTTTGATATCGAGCCGAACCAACGACTTTTTTTGCAAATCAAAAAAATAGTCGTTGGTCGGTGCAGCGTAGCGAAGTTCTGAAAAGTTTACTTTTATCAGAACGAGCGAACGAAAGATGCTTGCAGATTCCCAACCCTATTTTTAACAGCCATTAATTGTTAGTACTGCTGTCGCACAAGTAGTCCGTCAAGAATTCCCATCTACTTCTCTTTTTCGTAAATATCCCTTAACTGATCAACCGAAATATTTAGCTCGCAACCAGACATTATTTCTTTTTTTAGCATTTTGGCTGCAATAATATTCTCTACCGTACGCTGGAATATCCGCCTAAGTGGTCGGGCGCCCATATCAGGGTTGTAAGATTTATCAATTAAATAACTCTTTGCGTCCAAATCAAGACGAACTGTAATTTTTTGAGGATCAAGTGTTTTATTAATACCCGCAATAATAATGTCGGCAATATCAAATAGTTCATCCTTAGATAATGGACTAAATGTTACGATTTCATCAAAACGATTCAAAAACTCTGGCTTAAACAATTTTGACTCTACTAATTCTTCGATAAACTTTTCTTCAAAACCAACAGAACTAATTCCACGATCCATCAGCTCACATAGTCGACTTGCACCAGCATTACTCGTAGCGATAACAATCGTATCCCTGAAGTTAATTTCGCGGTTATTAACATCCCGCATAATGCCTTCGTCGAGTAGTTGCAATAATGCCAGAATTACATTTGGATGCGCTTTTTCGATCTCGTCCAACAAAACAATACTGAATGGTTTTTTCATGACCATGGCAGTCAGGCTGTTTGGATTTGTTGAGCTATCTTCGATTAATCGATCGCAGTCATTTACGCCAGAAAATTCATTCATGTCCAAACGAATTATCGAACTATCGATGCCAAAATAAACATCCGATAGCGCCTTGGCTAATTCTGTTTTACCGACACCAGTTGGTCCTAGGAACATAAATACGCCAATTGGTCTGTTTTGATTGCGTACGCCAGCCCTAGAACGTCTAATGGCGTTACTGACAATATCTACGGCATGAGTTTGCCCAACGACACGTTCGTGCAATAATTTCTCTAAATTAGATAATTTATCACGCTCATCATCATCAACACTACTGATTTTTATATTCATGGTTTTTTCTAATGCACTTCGAACAGTTTCTGATGAGATTAAACCACCGCCACAACTTTCAGCAACCAATTCCATCAAATTTAGCGCTTTGCCTGGCATAGCGATGTCGTAAATATATCGGTTACTTAAGCTATAAATCTCTTGGATCGATTGATACATAAAAATAACTTTATATTGATATTCAACAATCACGGCTTGGTTTTGCAGGATCTTGATAACGTCATTTTCGGATGGCGCATCAACTATAATTTTATTTAGATATCCCACTAACTCTGGGTTTCGAGCTTTCAATTTCAGCATTTGTTGATCGTTCAACGCCAAAACAACTCGAAGCCTACCATCAGCAATAACAGAACTTATTAAATTCGATATATCAACCGAACCAACCGCATCTTCCAAAAATAAATGCGCATTATCAAAACAAACAATTACGTTCTTTGCAGATAAAGCTTCATTAAAAATCCTATTAACAACAGCTTCGATGCCATCCTTGTGAGCCGCTGAAATTAAGGACGCCGCATCAAGCATAAATACTTGACGATACATCAAATCTGGCGATAATTTATTACTGCCGTCAATAATCCTGGACGCAAAAGTTTTTATAATTTCCGTTTTACCAGAGCCGTCCAATCCAACCAAAACAGCGTTTTGTCGGCCATTTTTGCTAAAAATATTTATCAACTGGTCGACAGCCTCATTATGCGCACTATATTTAACGCTCTGTAAATCATTTCCGACAATTTGTCGACTAATATTAACACCGAAACGATCTAGTAGCGGAGTCCATCCAAATGACCAATCTCGGGCAAGTCCGCCACTCTTGAATACGGGTTTTTTCGCAGTCATTTCGTTCAATCGGTTGAACCATCTTATACCTTCAACTAAACGATCTATGTCTAGCTGGAGATGAGATAAGGACGAGATGTAATCTGGTGAAGATTTAATTAAAGCAACAACCAACATACCCGAGGAGATCTCGCTGCTATTTGTTTGAATTCTTAGCGCTAAGGCTTCGCGCCACAGACCACCCATATCATTTGGATCAACCGATGCAATTTCTTGCAAAAATCGTGGACTGATACCAAATCTGGCTGCAAAAAAACGACCGCCCGATGTTTCACTCAAGATTGTTGCGATAGTTTTCGGATTAGCCCTCTTCGGCATCTTGCTCAAAACATCCCAAGACAATACGTCATCAATGTCACGTGGTTGCTTGGCAATCCGCAATGATTTTAATTCACCATTAAACCATTCAACAAGCATAGCGGGTATTACCGACAAACCGATTGACAACCAGCCAGCAGAAACACCAGTCATAACAAGCAATATACCGACCGACAAAAATAAAATAGCCGCAATATATAAAATTACTAACAAATAACCACGGATAAATACCGCAAGGCGAGCTTTTTTACTTCGAATCGAATCATAATTACACCTAGGAGTCATCATAAACACAACCAGCCAATCACACCGATAATCGGCATTACGGGTATCAATATCCAAAGTATTAATCCAATCACTCCGAATAGTAAGACAATAGTTATTACAATTAAGCCAATTATTATCATAATCAATCTGGCAATAGCGCCAATGATTCGCGACAATAATCTGTCAAAAAATGCCGTAATTTTGGCACTTATCGAAATTCCAGTCGAGCTTGCTGAAATCTGACGAAATGGCGCGAATAACGAACCGATCATTAGTTTAATCGAAAACAAATCAGTGACCGAATCGAGCTGTCGGCGAACAGATTCAATATAACCAAATAACCCATCTTTGTACCACCAAGATAAAATACCCACCAAAAGCATATCACTATTATAACTGCTTAAGTTATAATAGACCATATGTCAAAACCTTTAGTTACAATTTTAGGTAAAACCGTTCGACGCATTGCTCGCCTACGTGGCGGCGGATCGGCTCTGCCAGGGCTAGTTGTCGAAAAAATCGATCCAAACTTCATTAAATCAACTCTATCCAAGTTACCACTAGGAGTTGTCGTTATCAGCGGCACTAATGGTAAAACCACTACTACTAAAATAGTCGTTGAACTCCTGGAAGCTCAAGGAATAAAAGTATTTACAAACAAAACTGGTAGCAATTTTACGCGTGGCGTTGCAGCGGCTCTACTTGGCGATATTAATATCAAGGGCGAACTTAACGCCGATATCGCGGTATTGGAACTCGACGAAGCTCATGCCGTGCATTTTGTTGATCATATTCCGCCAACTTATAGTTTAATTTTAAACGTGATGCGCGATCAACTTGATCGATTCGGAGAGATTGATTACACGGCAAAATTACTACGACACGTATCCGACAAAACAACCAAATTTGTAATTGCCAACCGAGAAGATCAGCGAATTGTTAATATCGTAAAGTCGCTCGATGAAACGAAAGTATCGTATTTCGGCCTTGACGAAAAACTGACATCATTATTCCCTAGCGACGATGATCTGCACAAAAAAGCAAAGAGTAAACATGCGAATATAAATGCAGATGTAGTTTTATCTGACATAAATTCAAAGTCAGCAACCTTCGAAATTGACAGTTCAAAATTCAAAACGAAACTTGCGCTAACTGGTGTTTATAATGCTTTCAATGCCGCGGCAGCCGTTGCGCTTGTCAGAGCAATTGTTGGCAAAAATACTGATTCAAATAAAATAATATCTGATCTATCAAAAATAAAACCAGCTTTTGGACGCGGCGAATCAATTATGGTCGACGGACAACCGCTCGACTTAGTGCTTGTTAAAAATCCATCTGGTTTCAGACTTGGATTAAAGTCATTCAACCCCAGCAAATATGCCACAATGATTGCAATAAACGATGAATACGCCGATGGTCGCGACATGTCGTGGCTTTGGGACGTCGATTTCTCGAGCCTTAAAGAACTTGGTGTTGCCTGTGTCAGCGGATCAAGGTGTTACGATATTGCCTTGCGTCTGCAATATGACGGCATTAACGTAGAGAATGCGGATGTAAATCTTAAAAAAGCTATTTATAATTTTATCTCGAAAAATCCAAATAAACCAAAACGCATATATTGCACCTACACGGCTATGTTAATAATCAGAAAAATACTTACAGGTGATTCAAAATTCGAGGTTAAAAAATGAAACAACAAAAAATCAGAATCATGCACCTATACTCACACGATATGAATATCTATGGTGACTATGGCAACATTCTATGTATCAAAAAACGGCTAGAGTGGTACGGCTATAAGCCAGAAATAGTCGAATATAACCAGGGCGACGAATTTCCGTCAAATATCGACATGATTATCGGGGGTGGCGGACAAGATAGTGGTCAACAAAAAATTCAAGATGACCTTGTAAAGATTGGTCCAAAATTAATCGAATTAGCCGAATCTGGAACGCCAATGTTAATGGTTTGCGGCCTGTACCAACTATTTGGAAAATTCTTTATGACTAGTGACGGCGATAAAATTCAAGGCATCAATCTGCTTGATATAGAAACCTATGGAAAATCCGAGAGATTAATTGGCAATATCACAACCCACAGCGAAGAATTTGGTGACATCATTGGTTACGAAAATCACAGCGGTCAAACATTCCTTGGCAATGGGCTTTCTGTGCTTGGTAGAGTGCGTATTGGAGCTGGTAATAATACGACTGATGCTGGCGAAGGTGCTCGATACAAGAACGTCATAGGCACCTATATGCACGGATCGCTACTTCCAAAAAACCCTGCAATTGCCGATTTCTTGATTAAAAAAGCAGTAGTTAATAAATATGGTAAATTCAATAAACGAAAAATTAAAAACGATTTTACGGAACTAGCCCGTAAATTTGCATTAAAAAGACCTCGGTAATTCAGAGGTCTTTCTTTTTTATTTCTTGATCATTTCGTATTCTAATACAATATAATTTTGATCACCGCTGATTGAATCTTTGGTTGTGAATCGCTTTAACTCATTCCAGTTGTCATATGGTTTTTTGAATTCACCATCTTTGGCATAAACCACATACCAAAACTTGGAATTTGACTTTGCAAACTCGTCAACATTCTTGATTTTTGAAAAATCGTTATATTTCAACATATCAAGAGAACTAAATGGGTAATTATCGGGTTCAATAAAGTACGCCGAATGATCGCTAGTTTCGTAACAAGACACTTCATAGAATAACCACGGAGTTGCAGCAATAACAGGTTGGCCTTTTTCGGAATTCGTCTCGAATAACCTGACAGCTTCCCTTGTATTGTTTGCTGTGTGGGAGTTTTTATTATAATTACCAAAATGCCAGACATTAGTTACACCAACCAACATCAGACCAATAATAGCGACTGAGATCAATACATTGGTATTTATTTTCTTCTTTTTCGTACCTAGAGCGATCGTTAGTCCAATAAACATTGCGACAGCGAATGATGACGCCATCAGATATCTGTCGATAAACGTCGATCGAAGTGGCGGCATCGATGCAATAAATAATATAATCATTGGCACAAAAGCCAAGAACATAATCAATCGATAAGATTTTTTATCGTCAGTATTTTGCTTATCATATACTTTCTTTGATAAATATAAGAGCCAGCCAATTAAAGCAAAGAACGCCATAGCAAACCAACCGTTGACAGTAGCAATATCCATATAATAAAGGATGTTCGTCAAGAAATTAGGTATCGTATCTGGAGTTACCGCAGGTATCCAAAATCCAAAAGCCTGGACTACAATCGCCTGATGAACAAAGAATGGCAACCATGGCACGAATAAACCAACCGCTACATAGTGAGCCAGCAACCACTCTTTAGTAAAGAAGTTCTTTATAAAAGCTTTCTTGTTCGATACCCGTCTGACATTGTCGGCGCGCCAAATCCAGTGAGTGATCCAAATAATTGCCGCAAAGTAGTGTGTCCACATACCAAGGCTGACCAAAATTCCATAAATCACCCATGGCAACTTCTTTTTTGATTCAAGCGCATAAGTCAAAACTAGTGTCGCTAGAATCGCAATAAAGGCAACTAGCGTGTACATGCGCGCTTCTTGCGAGTAGCGAACGATCATTGGTGAAACTACCAAGAAAGCCAAACTGACCCTGGCGGCATTTTTGTTAAACAGTTTTACGATCAACAAATATGCAGCAATAATTGCTAAACAGCCGAAAAACAAGCTCATTGAACGGACAGCTAGTTCACTACTTCCGAATATCGCCTGCCAACCCTTTAATAGCCAATAGTAAAGCGGTGGATGAACGTCAGTTGCGGTATATTTTGCAATATCAAAGAAATTAAACTTTGTTAAATAAATACCAAACGCCTCATCGAACCAAATTGAACTTTTTGTGATCGTCGCCATTGTTAAGGCAATAAAAACACCAAGTCCTGATGTCAAAAAAAGCCCGTCAACAAGAGACAGTTTAATACTCTTCTTTTTTCTAAATAATTTTTCAAACATATATTACTTTATATAATAACCCGATAACAATTATCGTTCAAGTTTCGATAAGTGCGTCAAAATACTAGAAATCCTGTGCAAAATAGGTTATAATCCTCTAGGTAAACACACCATCGGGGTGTGGCGCAGTTGATAGCGCGCTCGGTTTGGGACCGAGAGGCCGAAGGTTTGAGTCCTTTCACCCCGACCATAGAAAAAATCCTAGATATTAATATCTAGGATTTTTTCTATATCTGCGATGAAAAAGGACTCAAGCTTTCGCCCAAGGTCGAAGGTGAGAACTGCCAGCGGCAGTTCGCAAGGAAACCTTCCGACGCAAATTATATTTGCGATCGTGAAGTTTCGGGGTCGCGGAACGTGACTGAGTCCATTTATCTATTAATTAAAATAGCCAGGTTTGGCGAAGCGAATGAAACGAAAAAGTGTTTACATTTTTTTGTGAATGAGCGAAGGAGCCGCAAGGCGATGTCCTTTCATTTTTCATAAGTGACCGAAAAAATATCCAATAACATCCTTACTTATCTTTCAAAATCAAATAAGGTACAATTAATTCACAGCAACCATAAACACATTTAAGGCATACTATGCAAAAATCAAACAACTTAGTCATCAGTTCGAATATTAAAGCATTAATTTTTGATATGGATGGAACCCTAGTTAATAGTGAGCCAGTCGGGCCTGATACTTTTGCTCAACTTGCTAAAAAATATGGCGTCAATCCAAGCGAAAACGAACTAAACACCTTCCTACAGTCATGGAAGAGAATTGGTGATTATAAAAGCGAACAAATTGTTCTGACTGATTTTGCAAATATACACAATTTACCGACAAATCCTGATGATTTTATCAAAGAATTCTTTGAATTATATCTACTAAACCTACCTAGCGCACCTGCTCTATCGGGAGTAACCGAATTCTTAAATAAAGCAAAAAATCAAGGTTATAAAACTGCAATTGTGTCGGCTAGTAAAACTAGACAGATCGAGACTATCATTGCAGTTCACAACTGGCAAGGAATATTCGATTTCATTATTGGCGAAGAAGATATAGCAAAACACAAACCAGACCCAGAAGGCTACCAAAAAGCTATCAATAAGATTGGTCAGCCTGCGTGCAATTGTGCAATATTTGAAGATGCGAAAAATGGAGTGATAGCCGCCAAAGCAGCTGGTGCTTTTGTTGTTGGATTGCGCGAAGGCAACTCAGAACTAATTGACCTAGGTTCAGCAGATTCAATAGTTAATAGTTTTCTTGAAATATCACTTTAGGTAATACTATGCAAAAAGACGCCCGCTACCTTCATAGCGGGCGTTTAACGTTCTACACCGACAAATCTCGCCTAGCAAATCGTACTGCCGCAACCACAGTCGCAACCACCGCAAAACCACCCAAAACGAAAATCGCATAAGTAGCTAACGAATTTTTATTCAACAACTCTGGACCGTTAAAATAATGGAAAAAACTCAAATACTTAATATTAGCTAAACTAGTATTCAAATTAGCGATAATATTCAATACATACATCAGTAATAATACACCGCTGGTAATCATAGTCGCCTTGCCTTTTTCGGAACAAATCATAGAAACTAGCGTTGCGAGTGAATACACAGCCCAAACAAACAAGAATGCGCCAATGGTTGCCGTAACATAATTTCCAATTTTATAATCTGAATTATGAAGCATAGCAAAAGGAATCGCACCCAAAAGGCTAACGATACAAAAAACAGCTAACATTTTTATACCAGCAATATATCTGCTGATAAAAATCTTGGTGCGACTGATTGGTAGTGAACAAAGAATTTCGATGGTACCTTTGTCTACTTCGCGAATAGCAATATAACTCGCCAAGCTAATCGCAAAAACGATTGCCAAAATCGGCCACAAAAAACTCATATATTCCGTCGATAAATACGACTCCATCGTACTAAATGAAAAACTACTAGCGTCCATATTCATAACTTTGAATAATTCTGGCGGCATAGTCTTCATGATCTGTTCAAAAGTCGCAGATTGCTCTTTGACCGTCGGAAACAATGCAATATACATCTCCAAAAAAGCCAGCGCAGACAAACAATAAATCAAAAGTGATTTATATTTATCTTTGATCATTCTAATTGCAATCGCAAACATTAGTTTTTCCTTTCATAGAATTTCATAAAGACATCCTCGAGATTAACATGCTCGACATCCAAATCTGACAATTTATGACGACAAACCGCTTTCATTACAGCGTTAATATCGCCATTGGTGCTGATTATTACACCGCTTTCAATTGGTTCGATTTTCGTAACACCCTGGACCTTGAATTCTGATAGTGTAAATTTATCTTCGAAATGCGCTTCAATTTTATGGAATCTTTTTTGGTTAAGAGTCTTGATGCTTTCGATAGCAACAATCTTACCAGCCTTAATAATTGCAGCACGATCACATATTTTTTGAACCTCGGGGAGATTGTGTGAAGAGATAAAGATTGTAGCACCCTTTTCTCGAAGTTCTAATAATATTTTATATATTTCTTGTTGCAATAATGGATCCAGACCAACAGTAGGCTCGTCCATAACGATCAACCTTGGTTCGTGCATCAAAGCTAATATCAAACCAAGTTTCTGTTTATTACCAGATGAAAGATTGCGAAATTTAGCATTCGGATTATAGTCAAGTCGTTTAATCAGATCGTCAACAATTTTTGACTTTCCACGAACGCTTTCAAAAAACTTGATATGTTCCCAGCCCGTCCATTTGTCGTACAGTTTTACGTTGCCCGGCAAATAACCAATAAACTTTTTGGCTTTCGTAGAATTCTTTGACATATCAAAACCAAGAACTTTAACACTACCATCGGTTGGCTTATTGAAATCCATTAAACAGCGCATGGTTGTACTTTTACCTGCACCGTTTGGACCCAAAAATCCAAATATTTCACCCTTTTTTATTTCAAAGCTTATTCCATCAACCGCTTTAAGGCTTTTGAAATGTTTTTTAAGATTATGAACAATAACTACATTATTATCTGACATATGGTTATTATATGCCTATTTTGCTATTTTAGCCAAGGCATTCTTAAGCGGTATGACACCAATTGTCGACGCGAATCCTATCAAAACACCAAACATTGCTTCGATTAGTGTTAGGTTGGAAAAATGGAATAACCCTCGGATCGGTGCGATCGTAAACATCATAATCAAAGATACTGAGACTACTATCACCATCATAAGCATAGGTAGGTTTTCTTTTTTATACATATTCATAACAGCTTTTTTGCCCGACAGATTTAGAATCAAGAATATATTTGACGTAACTAAACTAATAAATGTAAGTCCACCAGCCTTCATCTCATCCCAACCAGCCTGCAGCAATAATCCGTATAGTGCAGTAATAACTATAGCTACAATCAAACCTTTTAATATACTCCCAATAACCATGCGTTTATTAAATATCGATTCGCTAAGTTTTCTCGGCGCGCGTTTCATAATATTATCGTCTTCTTTTTCGTTCTCAAAAATAATCGTGCAGCTTGGGTCAATAATAAACTCCATAAAGACAATGTGAATCGGTATTAAAAGCAATGGCCATCTCATCATAACCGGAAAAATAGACAGAACAGCAATTGGAATATGCACAGCAATAATATAAGACATAGCTTTTCGTAAATTATCATAAATACGACGGCCCAAGCGGATACCCGCAACAATCGACGAGAAGTTATCGTCCATGAGTACTATACCAGCAGATTCCCTGGCGACATCCGTACCATGCTGACCCATCGCAATACCAACATGGGCCGCTTTTAATGCTGGGGCATCATTAACGCCATCACCAGTCATCGCAACAACTTCATGCGCATCTTTGAAGGCATTAACAATCATTAATTTATGCGACGGATTAACACGACTAAATACTGCTACGTTTTTTATAACTTCTTTTCTATCTTCATCCGATAAGTTTTCAAATTCTGCGCCAGTGATTGCGTTTTCAAAGTTCAAACCAACTTGTTTGGCAATACTGACTGCTGTATCGTGATGGTCGCCCGTAATCATCACCATCCTAACGGCTGCTGTTTTACAATCTTTGGCGGCAGTTATAGCTTCCTTTCGAATTGGATCAGCTAGACCGACAAGACCGAGGAATTCATATTCATAATCTTCGCGAGTTTTTGGTATATGCGATATATTACCACAGCCCTTCGCGACAGCAATCACTCGGAGCCCTAATTTGGCGAATTCACTAATTCGTTCGAACAGTTTAGCTTTTTCTTTTTCGCTAAGCTTACAGAGTTCAAAAACAGCTTCTGGAGCACCCTTCAAGGCAACCTGATCAACATCGCCCCCACTACCCCATACATGAACAACCGATAGTGCATTTTCTTCAACCTGATATTCATGCATGATATTGTTATCTTCGTAAATATTATCAAGTTGTTTGAATACATCTTTGCCTAAATTCAAAAAAGCTTCTTCCATCGGATCAAATGGATGACGCTGCGATGCTAGCACACCGAATCTGATAATTTCGTGCGCTTTTGATAAATCATCGTCAAAAACTTTGCCGTCCGCGTCAGCGACTTGTTGAATTTTCATGCGATTTTCTGTCAAAGTACCAGTCTTATCAACGCACAAAACAGTCACACTACCTAATGTTTCGATCATATGTGAACGCCGCGATAAAACATTCTTTTTTGCAAGTCGCCAAGAACCAAGCGCTAGAAATATCGTCAAAACAATTGGAAACTCTTCTGGCAATATCGCGATCGACAAAGTTAGCCCAGCCAAGATGCTTTTTATAATATCACCACTAAACATCCAAGAAGCAAAGAATAAAACTATCGATAAAGCTATTGCACCAGTTGCTACAACTTTTATCGCTTTATCAACATCGCGTTTTAATAATGTTTTTTCTGACTTTATATTATTTAGAGAAACACCAATTTTTCCAATTTCAGTTTGGAGTCCGATGCTTGTAACCTCTGCGATACCATGACCTTTTACCACTAAAGTTCCAGAAAAAACCGAATTATTGCGATAATTAACTATATTTTTGACGCTTTTTTCAACCGATTCAGCTTCCCCAGTAAGTAGGGACTCGTTAACCATAAGGCCGCTTGAAGAAATTAATTTTGCATCAGCTGGCACGCGACTGCCCTCGGACAAAAAGATAATATCGCCGACAACTACTTCGCGTCCAGGTATCGTCATACGTTTGCCTGCACGAATCACATCAGCAATTGGGCTGGATAAGTTTTTGAGTGCTTCTAACGATTTTTCGGTTTTTATATCCTGATAAAACTCAATCCCAATTATTCCCAAAAACGATCCCATTAAAAGCAATGCTTCGTTTCTATCGCCGCAAATGAAATATATTACAACTGTTGATAGTAATAAAAATATCATCGGTTCTTTGGCGAGTCCAAAAAGCATTTTTATAACATTTAGTTTATTTTTTGATGGTAATTCGTTGTATCCAGATTTTTTCTGACGATGAGCTACATCTTGCGGCGTCAATCCTTCGAGCATATCAATATTCATCATTCAATTTTATCACGACAATATAACTCTTGTGCTAATAAAAAACCGCCTAATATCGGCGGTTTTTTATTATTTAATGTAACTATTTTGCAAACTCAATTGCTCTAGTTTCACGAATCACGTTCACTTTGATAGTTCCAGGATATTGCATAGTGCTTTCAATTTTGGTTGCGATGTCACGAGCTAACTTGATTGCGCTGAGATCATCAACAGTCTTTGGACTAACAATTATGCGAACTTCGCGTCCTGCGCTAATTGCATAAGCTTTGTCAATTCCGCTAAATCCAAGTGCAATATTCTCGAGATCACGCATACGTTCAACGAAGTTTTCAGCGCTAATGTTGCGAGCACCCGGACGAGCAGTCGAAAGTGAATCACAAACACGAACCACTAAGGCCTCTGGGCTAGTCGCCTCGATATCCTCGTGGTGAGCTTCGATAGCATGAGCGATTTCTTCAGAAATTCCATATTTACGTGCAAGTTCGGCACCGATGTGGTGATGTTTGCCTTCCATTTTGTGAGTAACAGCTTTACCAATGTCATGTAGCAATGTCGCAGTTTTTGCAACTCGTACGTCTGCGCCAATTTCTTGAGCAATCAAACCAGCCAAGTGTGCCATCTCGACACTGTGCATCAAAACGTTTTGACCATAACTTGTGCGGTATTTTAATTCGCCAAGTAGTCGTGAGATTTCTTTTGGAATACCAACGACACCAACTTCGCGCGCAGCATCTTCGCCAGCACGATTGATCTCTTTGTTAATTTCTTTTTCAGCCTTAGCAACAACTTCTTCGATGCGTCCTGGGTGGATGCGTCCATCTTTCATCAGTAATTCGAGTGAAAGTCGAGCAACTTGACGACGAACTGGATCAAACGAACTTAGAATAATCATACCAGGGGTATCATCAACCAAAATGTCGACACCAGTTGCGCGTTGCAATGATTGAATGTTTCGGCCTTCTTTGCCGATAATACGGCCCTTCATTTCTTCGTCAACCAATTTTACGGCTGTAACTGTACGTTCAGCGGTAACTTCGGATGACATACGTTCCATGGCAGTCAATAAAATTGTTTGAGCAATTTCTTCGGCGTCTTCTTTGGCGTCATTTTGTAATTTAACAACCAAATTTGTCAGATCATTTTTAATATCACGTTCAGTCATCTGC
>CAZNQY010000028.1:0-12151 GCA_964575635.1 uncultured Saccharimonas sp. (SeqCode)
AGTAACGTCAGAAATTAAGTTTTTGTTATTTTTGTTAATGAATGCAAAACCAAATATCAAAAATCCAAACAATAAACATAATAATGACAAAATAACTTTGTGTTTTTTTGTCATGTTTGGTTTGACTGGTTCTGTTTCAATAATCGATAATGCCACGTCTGTATTTATTTCTTGCGTTTGAATGTGAATAATTTTTTAATTTCTAGTTTTGTGGCGTTCCAAATTATTTTGCGCTGTTTCTCGTCTTTTAACGCATGGATAATAGCAGGTGAAGCTGAAGCGACAAGGATTAGAGCGATAAACGGCAACAAGATTGTATCAATATCAATGCCGATTTTTTGCAAATAAAATCCTAGGAAGTATCCAGCATAAGTTACGCCAGCGATCCAAAACGCACCACCGACTAAGTTATACATCATAAATCGTCTGAATGGCATTTTTACAATCCCAGCAATTAATGGCACGAACGTGCGGGCTATCGGCACGAAACGAGCCAAAATAACGGTTTTTCCGCCGTATTTATCGTAAAAATCTTGGGCTTTTTGAACATTTGCTTGATGGAAGAACCTTGAATTTGGTCGATTCGCAATATTAGGGCCTATTTTTTTACCAAAGACATACCCAACTGCATAACCAATAGTAGCAGCGATATATAATGTCGCAACTACAAAGTGAATGTTTATATCCAGGTTAAAAGTTTCGGTTCCGGCAATAAGTATACCGATAGTAAATAACATACTGTCGCCAGGTAGGAAAAAGCCGATCATCAATCCGCTCTCTGCAAAAATGATTGCAGCTACTAAAACTAATACAACAATTGGTGCCGATGTTTGCGCAAATTGGATCAAATCAAAGCCTGGTATCATAGTTAGTCTATTTTAGCATAGCCATCACTAAAATGTTATAATTAATAGTATCAGTTGTATTAATAACTGGGATAGGAAAGTAATGAACGATATTACATTAAAATTAGACACAAGAACCGCAGAAGGAAAAAAAGTTGCCAAATTGCGCGAGAACGGACTAATTCCAAGTGTTGTATATGGTGGACATGACAAACCTCAGATGATGCAATCAGAAATGGTTGCGACGGGAAAAGTCGTAGCGAGTGCAGGAACGCATACTCCAATTTATTTACAAATTGGTGACAAGAAAAAACTTGCAATCATCAAAGATATCGATATGGACCCGGTGCGTCACCGCGTCCGACACCTAGCATTCCATACTATTAACCAGAACGACGTTATTCATACGGATGTTGCTATTGAGCTTACCGACGAGGGTAAGAGTCCGGCTGAACGAGAAGGTTTGATTATTTTACAAGCCCTCGAACAAATCGAGATCAAAGCAAAACCAGCTGATTTGCCAGAATCATTAACCTTGTCTGTTATGAGTTTAGCGACAGTCGACGACAAGTTAACGGTTGCTGATCTTGTGTTGCCAAAAGGCGTAAGCTTTGCGGATATTGACCAAGACATGCATTTAGTAATTGCGAACGTTTATGAACCAAGCGCACTTCATGCTGAAAATGAAGCCGCAGCAGGCGAAGCAACAGCGGATGCCGAAGTTGCCACCGATCACGGCGAAACAAAGCCATCGGCTGAATAGTTAATTCAAATAAAAGAACCGCGTATGTGCGGTTCTTTTTTGTTATTCTTCGATAAATCCACCAGATTGGTGTTGCCAGAGTTTCGAATATGTTCCATTAATTTGTAGTAATTCTTGATGAGAGCCTTGTTCGATAATTTCGCCATCATTAATTACGACGATACGATCGAGTTTGGCTATTGTCGATAAGCGGTGAGCTACCACGATGCAAGTGCGGCCTTTCATTAGTTTGGACAATGCGTCCTGAATTAGAAGTTCGCTTTCGCTATCAAGTGCCGATGTAGCTTCATCTAGAACCAAGATTGGAGCGTTTTTAAGGATTGCCCGTGCGATTGCAATACGTTGTCTTTGACCGCCTGATAATTTGACGCCGCGTTCACCAACGATTGTGTCGAATCCATCAGGGAGTTTTTTTATGAACTCCATGACGTTAGCTTTTTGGGCGGCTGCAATTATATCTTTTTCACTTGCGTCTCGTTTGCTATAAGCAATGTTTTCGCGAATTGTTCGGTGAAAAAGTGCTGGCTCTTGTGGAACGAAGGCGATATTCTCGCGTAGGTTTTTTTGTTTAACTTTTGAAATATCTTGATCATCGATCGTAATTACGCCAGAATCTACATCACTAAAGCGGAGTAATAGCCTAGTCAAACTAGTTTTTCCAGAACCTGAACGTCCAACTAGTCCGATGCGCTCACCAGAGTTAATAGTCAGGTTGAAGTTATTGAATAGCGGTTCGTCGTTTTTATCGTGGGTGAATCTGACATTATCAAATGTAATTTTGCCTTTTTTGACAATAAGCTTTGAAGGATTTGAGATATCGTTTAATTCAATTTTTTCATCAAGGGTATTAATCATAGGCGTAGAATCACCAATAATTCGCAAAAACATTCTTGTCGTGTGAGAAACTGCCCAAAGTTGGCTGACGATATTTAGTGTATAACTAATCATCAAGTATACGACCCCGATACTAGCAACGTTGTTTTCGGTAGCAATTATAGCTACAGCGAAAGCAAGGATGTTCATAATGTTCATGACTAGACCAAATGTACCGCTAGTGATCAAAACGTATTTCATTTCAACGAAATTAGCTTTACGCCAAGCTTTATTTAGTTGAATATATTTATCTATTTCTTCCTTTTCTTTCGCAAATGATTTAACCGTGCTGATGTTACCAATAACATCCGCAAGGTGGGCTGTACAGGCGCTGCTTTTTTTTGCAACTTCTTCACTGAATTCAGTTTTTGATGTCTGAACTTTTATAATTAGATAAATAATTAATACCGATAAAATCACAAGGATAACTGCATATTGCCAAAGAATAAAACTCATAACAATACAGCTCGAAATAATAGTTGTCAGAATAGGAGTAATATTAAATGTCAGCATATCCCAGAATCGTTCAACTGAACCTGTTAATTTGTTCGAATCAGAAACTATTCCGCCGCTCATTTTATTAGAATGATAATTTAAGCTTTTTTGAGTTAAACTTTTGAGTATTGTTTCGGATAGAACTGCCTGCATTTTTGTTTCTACTACATAAGCCAGTAGGATTGAAATGCGAACAATTACAACACTACTTATAAATAGAATAGTTCCATAGATAACTAACAACCAAACGTCATTTCGCATGCTTGCTTGACCGCTAGCAATATGAGTTAGCAATTGAGAAATATAAATCGGAGCTATGGTTGACGTTAATAAAGTGCTTATTAATTGCGTAAAAAGCATTAATAGCGTTAATTTAGGCGAAACCTTTTTCTGGTCCCATAAAAATTTAACAATTCGTTTCGTAGAATTCTTTTTTGTCATAATTTGTCCTTGTGTTTTGTGTTTAAAATAAGAGCAGAGGAGCTGATTTTTGTGATCAGTTCAATAATCTATTTAATTATGCCCTAAAAGATAGACGCGTTCAAGATATAAATTATATAATTATAGTTAGTATGAATGAAAAATTAGCTGAAAAGTTGAAAACATTGCCACATAGTCCTGGTGTTTATTTTCATAAAAACCTGGCTGGTGAGATTATTTATGTTGGTAAAGCGGCGGTTTTGCGTAATAGGGTTCGGCATTATTTCCGAAAACAAAAAGATATTGATATTAAAACCAAGGCGCTGGTGGCCGAAATTTATGATACCGATTGGGTTGAAACTGAGAGTGAGATTGACGCATTGTTTCTAGAAGCCGAGATGGTCAAGCGTTATATGCCGCAATATAATATTCTGTTGCGTGATGATAAATCTCTGACTTTTGTGCGAATTGATATGAAAAATGAATGGCCACACGTTAGTTTTACTCGCAATCCACTGGATGATGGCGCCGAATATTACGGTCCATATTACAATGCTTTTGCGGTCAAAAAAGCCTTGCGTTATTTACGTCGAATTTTTCCTTATTATGTCAAAAAACCAAACGACAATGAACGACCGGATTTGTATGCCCACTTAGGTTTGTCGCCGATTAATATGACCAGCAATGAATATAAGGTTAATTTACGTAAATTGATTCGCTATATCGAGGGTGATGGCAAAAAGATCGTCGCTGATATTGAGTCTGAAATGAAAGAAGCGGCATTGGATTTGAATTTTGAAAAAGCCGCCAAACTCCGTAATCGATTACATAGTTTGAAGGAATTGAAACGTCAGATTATGTTTGGCGACAAAGAGTTTTTGGATATCAGTAAGGATAAGGCTTTGGTCGATTTGACCGAACTTTTGGGTCTGAAAAAGATTCCTGCTCGGATTGAAGGTTTTGACATTTCGCACCTAGGGGGTACTAATGTAGTTGCCAGTATGGTGGTTTTTAGTAATGGCGCCAGTAATCGGTCGGAATATCGCAAGTTTAAAACTCGGATTGACAAGAATGACGACTTTTATAATATGAACGAAACTTTGATGCGACGATTGAGCGAAAAGAATTTGAAGACATGGGGCGTGCCAGATCTGATTTTGATAGATGGCGGCAAAGGGCAGTTGGATGTGGCATTAAAGGCCCGAAATGAATGCGGGCAGATCAAAATTCCATTTATCGGCCTAGCTAAACGAGATGAACAGATTATATCCGCCGACCATAGCATAAATAGATTAAAATTAGCTGAATTGGGCGGCTGGGCGGAAGAAAGTGATAAATTTGTTGTTATTAATTTACCCAAAAATACCCATATAATTAAACTATTACAGCGAATTCGCGACGAATCACATCGATTTGCGGTAAGCTACCATACAACTCTAAAGGTCGCTCGGCAAAAACAAAGTGTTTTGGATGAAATTCCTGGTGTCGGTGCGAAAACCAAAGCCAAGCTAATCAAAAAATTCGGCAGCGTGAACGGCATAAAAAATGCATCTATTGATGAATTAAATATGGTCGTTGGCATAAAGATTGCCAAGCTAGTGTCAGAGATCTTATCTCATAATACATAGTTGATGCGAATAATGTAACTCTCATGCTATAATAAAATAAATTTATGTATGATCAATTTATAAAGTTCCTGATTAGGTGGCTATTTAATTCGTTTGGTTTATGGCTGGCATTTCGTTTGCTAGGTACTGGATACGAGGATGCGATCGTTCAAGTCGGCGCATATGGCTTTTTATTGGCTGGTTTGGTATTCTCTGTTGTGAATGCAGTGTTAAAGCCTTTTTTGGTAATATTGTCGCTGCCAGCAATCTTATTAAGTCTCGGATTATTTATGTTAATTGTAAACGGCGTCATGGTTTATA
This sequence comes from uncultured Saccharimonas sp. (SeqCode), assembly GCA_964575635.1. GTDB lineage: Bacteria > Patescibacteriota > Saccharimonadia > Saccharimonadales > Saccharimonadaceae > UBA1547. Next base: position 5,325 of record CAZNQY010000028.1, read on the forward strand.
TATCAATCAAGATTACACCAGGTTTTTCGATGTCATTTGTCAACTCAATTATTACCGGAATGTTACTAAGTTTGATAAACTATATAGTAAGTACCACGTTATTATTACGTTCAGAGCATTATAAAAGAGGATAAATATGAATATTGACAGTATTTTGCAGATTATTACAGTAGTTTCGGCCGGTTTGGTTATTTTAGCGATATTATTGCAACAACGAGGTGCATCATTAGGTGCTGGTTTTGGTAGTTCTGGCGAACTTCATACAAAACGCCGTGGAATCGACAAGAATTTATTTGAAGTTACAATTATATTTGCTGTAATCTTTGTGCTATCGATCCTTGCCGGATTAGTTTTACCAGCTTTTAAGTAGGGGGCTCGTTAATATATGGCCGACGATGGTCGTGAAAAAAAATTTCAACTTCCAAAAGTTAACCACAAGGTAATTTTGAAGCGTGCCAAAAAAGTTGAAACAGCAACGACTAAACATGCGCATAAATTTATTGTAAAACGCTGGGAAAACATCATAGAAGTCAGATACAAGGTGATTGTTTGGATCGTTGCGATGTGTATGTTGATTGCTGCTACTGGCGTGCAATTAGGCTGGTTTACGGGCAGTTATGCGACTGATATTGTTGCAGTTGATGGTACTTATGCCGAGGCTGTCTTGGGATCGATTGATACTTTGAATCCACTATATGCTGGCACTAGCGCTGAACGATCAGCGAGTAACTTGTTGTTTTCTAGATTGCTAAATTATGACAAGACTGGTCATATTAATCTTGATTTGGCGACTAGTGTAAAAATCGACGATACCAAGAAAAATTACACTATTGCAATCCGAAATGATGCATTGTGGAGTGACGGAGTTAAATTAAATGCAGATGACGTAGTTTTTACGGTTAATCTAATCAAGAATGATTCTGCTAGAACTTTGATATCTGGTTGGGGAAATATAAACGTCAGTAAAGTCGATGATTATACGGTTCGATTTACGACACAGAACACTTATGCTGCTTTTATTCATGCTTTGAATTTCCCAATAGTTCCCAAACATTCACTAGAAAAGGTGACGCCATCGTCGATAAGAGAAAATGTTTTTAGTCAAACGCCAATTTCAAGTGGTCCATTTAAATTAAGCTTCATTCAAAACATCGAAAACAGTAATGATCACAAAATTGTTCACATGGTCAGAAATGATAATTATTATGGCGGCAAGGCAAAGCTTGCCAGGTTCCAGTTATGTACTTATGGGACGACTGAAGAGATTTTAAAAGCGCTTCAAAATAATGAAGTCAATGCGGCAGCAGATTTAACGCCAAGTGATATTAAGCATGTTGATGATAAAAGATATTCTGTTGTTTCTAATTCAATTCAAAGCGGTATGTATGCACTGTTAAATACTCGCAGTGTCATACTTAGCGATATTAATGTTCGAAAAGCCTTAAGAACTGCTACTGATACGAATTCGATTAGAGAAAATTTGGGTGTTGGATCAAAAGCACTTGATTTGCCATTTACTTCGGCGCAAATTGAAGGAACCTTCCCAGTTGTGCCTGGTTTTGACAAGAATAATGCCGCACAAGCATTAAATGATGCGGGTTGGGTGTTGGGGTCTGATAATAAACGAACTAAAGCTGGGCAACCATTAAAATTAAGCGTGGTTACCGTAAAAGGTAGTGAAAATGAAAACGTGCTTGAAGGTATTGCCGAACAATGGCGCAGTATTGGAATTGATGTCGAAACTAAGGTTATGGATTTAAATGATTCTGCTCAGAACGCAACCCAGAATATAATTCAACCGCGAACATTTGATGTGTTTATTTACCAACTTGATTTAGGAGCTGATCCAGACGTTTATGCTTATTGGCATTCATCACAAAGCGCTGCTAGTGGTTTGAATTTTTCGAATTATTCGAGCGTGATTAGTGATTCTGCACTTGCATCTGCGCGGGTTCGTACTGAAACTGATATTAGAAATTCAAAGTATTTAACCTTTGCTAAACAGTGGATCGCTGACGTTCCAGCGATAGGTTTGTATCAATCAACTGCGCAATATGTCGTAAGTAATAAAGTTCACTCTTTTAATAAAGATAATGTAATGATTACGTTTACGGATCGATATACTGATGTGCTTGATTGGGCGGTCGGTAGTCAGTCTGTTTACAAAACACCTTAATTTCGGATATAATTAATCCTACGCGCGAGTGCTGTAATTGGTAGCCAGGCTAGCTTGAGGTGCTAGTGTCCGCAAGGACGTGGAAGTTCAAGTCTTCTCTCGCGCACCAATTTAAAATACGACCATCTGGTCGTATTTTAAATTCATACAATATAGAAGACTTGAACTTCCACGAAATTTACTATGTAAATTTTTTGTGGATGGTCGTGTAGTGATTGAAATAATAGACAACTTGTTTTCTATTATGAATGAACGGAAGAGACTATGGCGATAGTCTTCTCTCGCGCACCATAATAAAAAAGATAGTTATATACTATCTTTTTTATTTTTTGATTTGTAATGTGTTAATATTGTAGGTAATATCACGTCGTGGTCGTTCTTTTTATATTAGACAGAGAGGATGGTGTATCTATGTGTACTACTAATGAATGTACGTGTGCTGTACCATGCGAAGAATGTTCTTGTAGTGACAAAACAGCTATTTTTCAGGTTGAAGAGCTTGGTATTCTGGATTGTTATTCTGTACCAGGTTGCATTGGCGGACACTACATTGAACGCGGCAATGCAATGTTCTTGGCAATTAGCAGTCCGAAAATCGGTCATAGTATCGCAAAAATTCTACCGATTGGCTGTTGTCGTGTCGAGAGCGTTATCGGGGCGGATTATTTAATAGTCGGAGCGTGTGAGAGTCCTGAATGCGTGGGTGTCTTGCGTGAATTGCGCAATGTAATCAATAATAACGGTGGTATTATTAGTGATCGAATCGTGCAAGACGTGATATGTCATGGCTATAGGCCGACATACGTATCGGACGACACTAAGGTTTTTAGCATTCCTGCAAGACTCAAAGTTCGTTCTACGGATCTTCATAAAGAAATTAGTTACGGTTCTTTATGCGATGATCAAGTAGTAAGAGAATATTATCGCAGTAGAGTTGCCTGTCTGTAGTACTTTTTCGCCTATTGGATTCAGTAGGCGATTTTTATTGACATGATTAACTCTTTTGATGTATTATATTCTAGTTCGGGCGCTTAGCTCAGTTGGCTAGAGCACCTCGTTTACACCGAGGGGGTCGGGGGTTCGAGTCCCTCAGCGCCCACCATGAAAACATCCGACCATTTGGTCGGATTTTTTCATGCTCGTCGGTTGTGGGTTCGAAGCCACGACCAGAGGTCGGGGGTGAAGACCGCATCTACTGCGGTCTGCAAGGAAACCTTCCGATGAAAACTATGTTTTCAATCGTGAAGTTTCGGGGTCGCCAAAGGTGACCGAGTCCCTTGAACGCCCACCAAATAAAACACCAGACTTTTGTCTGGTTTTTTATTTGGTATATTTATTAATTAAAATTATGCTAAAATAAAAATATATGAGTAAAAGTCTCGGGCATGTACTAAATGATTACTTCAAAAAATCTCAAGCTTTCACGATCGTAGAGCTCCTCGTCTCGATAGTAATCATCGGTATCCTAGCGTCTATCGCTGTAGTATCATACCCTGGTATTAAAAAACAAATGACAATATCCCAGATGAATGCAGATTTACACACTGCAGCGACCCAACTATCGCGTGATTTTGCCAAAAATGGTAAATATCCCGATACAAAGGAAGAATCAGGGGATGGAAAGGGTTTAACTGCAACTACGGGCACGACTCTGGCATATCAATATAATTCAACTACTAATACCTATTGTATTTCAGCTACTAACGGGTCTGTCATCTATCATATCGACGTGAATAAAAAAATTAATTCAGGTGCTTGCGCGGGACCATTTACGTTTATAAAATCATATGGCGGATTGACGGTTGATTATGCCAGGGCTATAGTCGAATCTATCGATGATGGATATATAATTGTTGGTTATACTGACAGCTTTGGGGCTGGAAATAATGATGCTTTGATATCTAAATTTGACTCTTCCGGGGTTTTATTGTGGAGCAAGACGTGGGGTAATGTAGGCATAGATGAGGCTCATGCAATTGCTAAGACTTCGGATGGTGGTTATATTATGGCCGGCGAAACCGCCAGCTATGGCTCCGGTGCCAGTGATGCCTTAATTGTAAAATATGACTCATCGGGTAATGTAATCTGGAGTAAAACGTGGGGTGGTTCAGATCTTGATGAAGCTAGGGCGGTCATACAAACTCAGGACGGTGGGTATGCTATAGCCGGGACAACGATTAGTTTTGGTGTAGAAGATAAAGATATTTTTATAGCAAAATTTGATTCACTTGGTAATCTAAGTTGGAATAAAACATGGGGTGGTAATAGTTATGAGTATGCCAGGTCGCTGCTGCAAACAGCTGATGGTGGTTATGTGATATCTGGATACACGAATAGTTATGGCGCCGGTAGCTACGATGCTGTGATTTTGAAATTCAACTCCCTAGGGTCGCTTGTTTGGAATAAAACATGGGGTGGTGTTGGGTATGATAATTCAAGAGATGTAATTAAATCTATAGACGGTGGTTTTGTTATGGTGGGTGTAACTGAATGTTTTGGATCTATAAGCAAAGATGCATTCATTGTAAAATACGACATGTCTGGCAATCTCTTATGGAGTAGGATTTGGAGCGGGGATGGATTGGAAGATGAAGCTCGATCTGTTATACAATCTAGTGACGGTGGTTATGTAGTTACTGGCTATACTGATAGTTTTGGTGTTGGAAATAATGACGTTATTTTAATTAAATATAATTCCGCAGGTGATCATATTTGGAGTAAGACGTGGGGTGGTACTAGTTCCGATAAAGCTATTTCAATAATACAAGCATCTGACGGTGGATACTTGTTAGCTGGTGGTACTTACAGTTACGATGTTGGAAGTAGTGATTTAGTGATATCTAAATACACATCGGATGGAAATGTTTATGGATGTTCTTCAACAATGTGTCAGTCTGTTACCCCAATTATTATTTCGCCTTTAGTTATTACGCTAAATCCAGATGCAGTGGTAACAACACCAGTTCCGTCTTTTTCGTCTCCAATTCCAATTGTAACGTCGCCAAATTTAACAACTACAACTGTGGTATCCGTACAGTAATCGTGTGATATATGCTAATAACTCTTGTCTTATTACTGCAAAAAGTATTATATCTATCGTATAGAGTCGTTATCTAAAATAGTTGATGTAGGAATTTTGCTTTATGCTGTGCTTATATATTAAATTTTGAAAAATATGACATATATTTTGTAGAATGAATATAAGTATGTTAGTTTGAGTATTGCTTGAATCTTCATTATACCAATATTGAAAGCTTGAATTATATTGTAATTTCTGCTATAATTAAGAGATAAGTTAACTAATGGAGCCCGTTTTGCGGGTATATTTTTATGAAAGACCCAAAAAACATTCGTAACGTTGCGATTATTGCACACGTTGACCACGGCAAAACTACTATTCTTGACGGCTTGCTAAAGCAAAGCAATACTTTCCGCTCAAACCAAGCTGAAATGGGCCAGTCCCTAATTATGGACAGCGGTGACCAAGAACACGAACGTGGTATTACGATTACTGCCAAACAAACCTCTGTTTATTACGGTGATTACAAGATCAATATCATCGATACTCCTGGACACGCTGACTTCAGTGGTGAAGTTGAACGAACTCTTAATATGGCCGACGGTGTTCTTTTGATCGTTGACGCTCAGGAAGGTCCAATGCCACAGACCAAATTCGTACTTTCAAAAGCGCTTGCTCTTGGACTTAAGCCAGTTGTTGTTATTAACAAAATCGACAAACCGGCACGCCGGATCGACGAAGTTCTTGATGAAGTTTCTGATCTATTCTTGGAACTTGCCATTGACGACAGTCAACTACATTACCCAGTTTATTACGCTGTTGGTCGTGATGGCAAAGCTTGGAAAAATCTTCCAACAAATATGGAAGAATCAACTGACTTAACTCCGATTTTCGAAGCAATTATCAACGATATTCCTGCTCCAACTGTTGATCAGGACGGTGCGTTACAAGTACTAGTTACATCATTGCAATATGACTCATTCCTTGGAAAGTACGCAATCGGACGAATTACTCGTGGATCTGTTAAAAAAGGTCAACAAGTTGTATTAATTCAAACTGATGGCAATCAAGTTAACTCAAAAATTGATAAAGTTTTTGGTTACCGCGGTCTTGCTCGCGAAGAAGTTGACGGCGCTGCCGCTGGCGACATCGTTGCTATCACTGGTATCGCTGCGGCAAAAATCGGTGAAACAATTACTGATAAAGATTTCCCAGAAGCGCTTCCTGTCATTAATGTCGAAGCTCCAACAATCAGTATTTATCTTGGGCCAAATACCAGCCCAATGAAGGGTCGAGAAGCTAAATATAACACTTCACGCCAAATTGGTGATCGTTTGCGCCAAGAACTTGAAACAAACGTTAGTTTGCGCGTTGCGGAAGAAGCGATTGGCTTCAAGGTTTCTGGACGTGGTGAACTTCACCTTTCGGTTTTAATCGAAGCTTTACGTCGCGAAGATTACGAATTCGAAGTTGGACGACCTGAAGTTGTTACGATTATCGAAGACGGTATTGAAAAAGAACCAGTCGAAGAATTATTGATTGAAGTTTCATCAGAATTCCTAGGTGCAGTTAGCCAAGAACTTGGTGTACGCCGCGGAAACATGGTTAAACAAGAAATTACAACAAGTGGCC
>CAZNQY010000029.1:0-11937 GCA_964575635.1 uncultured Saccharimonas sp. (SeqCode)
GCGGATTTGCGATAGCTGGATATACGTATAGTTTTGGTTATGAAGAAAGTGGAGACGCTTTTTTGGCAAAATTTGACTCTGATGGTAATTTATCTTGGAACAGAACTTGGGGTAGTTATGGTGAGGATTCTGCGAATTCAGTGTGTCAATCATCTGATGGAGGGTATGGAATTACGGGCACTGCTAACGGACTTGGCGCAGGCGGCGTAGATGGTTTTTTGGCAAAATTTGATTCTGGGGGAAATTTTATTTGGAATACTTTATGGAGCGGTTCGGGTAATGATTCATTCGACTCTATTAAAAGTTTTGGTATGAATAATTATGTTGTATCGGGTAAAACGCGTAGTTTTGGAATCGGAAACTATGAATCGCTACTAGTATCGTTCGATTCGGGAGGTGGTATTATTTGGAGTAAAACGATTCAATATAACGAAGATGATGTCACCGCTTCGGCTGTAGCTAATACTTCAGACGGCGGTTTTGCGTTGGGCGGTCGTGCAGGAGCTGCTTTTATAGCAAGATATAAATCTGACGGATTAATAAATAACTGCGGTGTTGATATATGTAAAGATATTACAGTTATACCATCAATCCCTGACGTTAATGTTTCTAATCCAAGTGCTATTATTACGACCTTGGATCTAACTAAAACTGATCCAGATGCTACGACTAGTAATCTTGATGCAATAAATACAGTATTAGTTGCAAATTAAGCTATTTATTAATATTTAATTATAAAATAACCAATATTTTTAGCCAATAAAAAGAACGTACTAACGCAACTTTAACGACTTGCTAGTTTTCCGGCGGCAACACGAACAGCTTCACTCCAACTTAGAAAAGCGTGTGGTGTTGTTGCGAGTTCGGCTGCTGTCATTTGATACTTAACAGCAATGACGAGTTCATGAATAATTTCGGCAGCATGCGGTGCAACAACAGTTGCGCCAATCACGATGTCTTTTTTGTCGGTAATTATTTTTACGAAACCATCACGAAAGTCGGATGTATTACTGCGTGCAATTATATTGAGTGGTGCGATTGCTTTGTTGATTGGCATATCACGTTTTCGGCAGTCATCTTCGCTAAGTCCAACACTTGCAATACCTGGGTTTATAAATACTATTTCTGGCAGTGCAGAATAGTCTGGTGTGATTTTGTTTTTGTTCAAGATATTATTGATAGCAACTTGGCCTTCAAGTAGCGCAGTGTGCGTACTACTGCCGCGTCCAATAACTTCGCCAGCTGCATAAATATGTTTAACGCTGGTTTGCAGGTTGCTATTAACCTCTATGCCTTTGCCGGTATATTTAACTCCAGCGTTTTCAAGTCCAATGTCGACATTCGGCATACGACTTGCTGCAATAACAACTTCGTCAATGCGAATTGACTTTTCGACACCACCTCTTGAGATGACAGCTCGCTTACCGAGTCCATCTTTTTCGATCGATAATACTTTGGCGTGAGTTAAAACGCTGACGCCCTTTTGTTCTGTATAAATTCTTTCGATTAATTCGCCAACTTCGCTATCGTGATGGGGCAATAATCGACTGGCGATATCAACGATCGTTACCTTTGTGCCAAAAATTGACATCAATTGAGTAATTTCGATACCAGTTTCGGCGCCGCCAATGACGAGTAAGCTTTTCGGTGGTTTAATTTCTTCTAATACAGTTCTTGGTGTTAAGTAATTTATCGAATTCAAACCTTGGATCTCTGGAATAACCCAGTGTGATCCAGTTGCGATAATAAAATATTCAGCCGAAAGATGTCGGCGATTAACGCTTACTTCGTTAGGAGACAGAAAATAAGCAGCGCCAACAAATGTATCAATGCCTTGGTTTTCGTAATATCGTTTGTTACCGCCTGCGCCAGTTCGTTTTACTGCCAAATCTTTCCAGGCACGAATAGAAGGGTAGTTATATCCAAGTGTAGCGGATCGCAATCCAAAACGAGCGCCGTGTTTTGCTTCGTCGTATAAGTTTGCGGCGTGTAGTAACGCCTTGGTTGGAATATCGCTCCAGTTAGGTGAATCGCCGCCGAAAGCGTCGGATTCAATAATGGCAACTTTCTTACCTTCGCGAGCTGCAATCGTCGCGCTAGCGCTGCCACTAGCACCGCTGCCGATTACAATTAGGTCATAGTCAAATGTGTGTTTTTTTGCCATATACTTCCTTTAGATCGTGATATTTCTTTGTTTATATAAATAAGCTGCTTCGGGTTGATGGATATATAACATGTCTGCGACTTTTTTTCGAATATCTTTGCTGGTTATTTCTGGACGCTTATCGATCCATCGTTCGATATCAGTTGCGATCGATCGAGCGCTCTCTTCGGCTTGGCCAATAGGGCAGTGAGTCGCCAAACAGGTCGATGTTATGCTTTGCATGAGTTTTATTCGATCGAATATTTCGGGTTCGCGTTTTCCGTTTTTGATAACCTCGGTCGATTTTAGCATTGGCTACGCTCCAATTACTATGCTACTAATAATTTGATTGACGTATACGAATAACGCAAGCGCGATTAGTCCGGCTCCGGCCGCGAACTGTAGGAAATACTTATTAGTCTCACGCCATTTTTGGAATTTACTTAGGTTGTGTCCACTTCCAACTAATGCCCAAATCACAATCAACGAAGATAGTGATATGAATACGTAAACAAAACCACCAATAAGTGGCCAATTATCAGGCAGTTGAACTATAGTAAGTGCACTGATAGAAATCGGCGCGATGATAAAAAGCAATTCACCAAACACGCTACTCAATCCTAGGCTGAATGCTTCGGCACCGATTTTTGCTGATTTGGTTCGCTCGCTTAAAAATCTTGCAAAAGATCTTGGTATCCATAACATTGTGCCGTTACCTCGTCGGTAGTAAAAAACCCAGATCAAAACCGCGATACCGAACATTAATCCGCAAACCGAGGCCCAGGCGTAATCCGGGATATTGGTGTTGTATAAAGTCAAAACTGAAAGTACGCAAGCGGATAACAGTAGACTGGTCATTGTCGCTGCGCCCAAGATAAAACTATTTGTCATATGTAATAGTCTGGCGTGCGACCGACGTGCGCCGATCGTGTGACTGCTGAGTAACGTCAAGACGCTGACGCTCAACTGAAAGCTAGCGTGGATTAACGCCGCAAATATGATCACCGAGATTGAGCTAGCAATGTCCATTTTTTATTTTATTTTCCCTCTTTATATTTATAACATAACCGATTAGATAATACCAATCAAACAGACTACAAAGCAGATTAAGATTGGAGATATTAAATAAAACATTTTGACGATATTCGGCCACGTATCGTTATCAATTAAACTCAAAAGAGCATGCGATGTTCCAAGCCCAACTATACAAAGCGCTGCAAAATAAATAATTTGTTGCATGAACCAAGTATCTGGTTCTGTGCTGTATGTAAATTTATAAAGTGGCCAAGCAACCAAAGCTAGACAAAAATATAAGTAGGAAATAACAAAACCAGTGCTAACGCCAATCTCGCCTAATTTATCAGTAATCGAAGTCCGTGACGCTGACAAGATCCAAAGCAGAATAATTGCTGCCATTGATGCGGGGAATAGTATTAAAGCAGACTCAATTTTGACGCCATTATTTATAGAGCCTAGCGCGGCCAACGAAGCTTCGGCAAACATAAATGGAGCTGTCGCAACGAGCCCAACATATAAAGTTGTTTTGTTGATCAACTTCCTAAATTCTTTTTTGGTAATGTGTTTTTTTGGTTCTGGTAAAACTCTGGCATAAGCATTATTGATAGGTTTGAAATATAAGTCAGCCAGACTACTTCTGTCTGGAAGTTGTTCGATATTTTCCAGATCGGAATCTTTTGGCGCATCAATTACTACTTTACCCATTTAGCTAATTATATCAGTTATGCTTCGATCAATACATAAATAGCAGAGATTATTTATGATTTTAGTACAATAGTATTGCTTTTTTGTAACTTTTATGCTATAAATAAGATATAAAGAAATAAAACAAAAAAGGATGCAAGTTATGGAAACACAAATAGAGAATGTAACAAAAAGCGATCTTTTAGGGCTAGAGCTTGCTTCTTGGGATAAAGAGCGTTCAACCGAACAATTATTAGGTTTTATTGCGCGACGCGAGGCTCAATTATCTGAAGCTGATGACGAAGAATAGTTTTTAGCAACACTAAATAAAATTAACTTCATTCGACGATGAAGTTTTTTATTTATAAAACCATAGTATTGACCAGTGATCACTATTGGTATATATTAAATATAAATTTACGTTAAATTTGGCGTAGGTAGTATTTTACAGAAATCGGGATGTAGCTCAGTCGGTAGAGCGCCGTTGGGAGTTGTACTTTTACGACTAACAGCGGATGTCGCGGGTTCGAATCCCGCCATCCAGACCATTATTTTAGACAAAGGAAACTTTGTTTAATATAGACGAGCCGATGTAGCTCAGGTTGGTGAGAGCGTTTCTTTGATAGGGAAAATGCTCACGGGTTCAATTCCCGTCATCGGCACCACAGGTTATCTACACCTCTGGTTTTACCCGGCGCCAAGCAATTGGCGCCACCCCCCTCCCTTTTCGGGAGGGTTTTTCATTTCTTGTAATATTAATCGATGAAATAATAAGCACCCTTCGGTTGTATAATAAGTGGTAATGACCGGAGATGACAATCTATCGGATTCTGATGTAATCTTCCGCGTTCTGGCGGGGGATGTTGATATTTATTCGCAAATCGTTGAACGATATGAAGCAAAATTGATGCGCTATGCGACTTTTATATTAAAAGATTACGATGTAGCGTCCGATCTGACTCAAGAAACTTTTATTAAAGCCTATGAAAACCTTCGTGGATTTAATCAGAGTAAACAATTTTCACCCTGGATTTATCGAATCTTACATAACGGCGCAATGAATTATATTAAACGAAGCAAAAAATCAGTATCGTTAGCGGCTGTAAATGAAGTTGATGATAGTTTTTTTGTTAATTTCAGACAAGACAAACTAATAGATAAAGATATGCTTAATAAAAAAGTCAGGGCTTGCCTGGGGAAAATAGATGTAAAATATCGGGAAGTTTTGATGTTAAACTATTTCGACAAATTACCTTATGACACCATAAGTGAAGTACTACGTATTCCCAAATCTACAGTCGGTGTCAGAATCGGCAGGGGCAAGAAATTATTAAAGAAAATATGTCAGCAGGAAGGAGTGAAGTATGAATAAAAAAATCAATCCAAATACCAGTACTATCGAAAAAAGTGTTATGGAGAGAATTAAAAAAGGCGAAGTAAAAATTAAACCGCGATCTTATTATTTAATGATTGGTTTTTTGAGTATTTCGGCAGTTTTGGCGCTTAGTTTTATATCGGCATATTTTATGAGCGTAACATCATTATGGTTTAGGTTGCAGCTGGCTAAAGGTCCAGCATATGGCGTCAGAAATAATTTATCTGATCTTTTAAGTAGCTTTCCTTGGTTGGTACTGATTGTCGGAGTAATATCGTTGGTCTGCATGATACTAGCGATAAAAAAGATTGGATCACTTTATAAAATTCGATTAGTTTATTTAATTCCATCGATAATTATTCTGTTTTTGATGATTGGATTTTTGCTTTCTTATAGTGCTTTGCCGAAAATGTTTGATGGTGGTCATCGTAATTTTGGTCGTCAATCTACAAATATCGAATCTTATCGTCATTAAATGAAATAATTATTGCGCTTTGGTTGTAATACATATGCCGAAAGGAGGTAATAATGAATAAATTAGTAATGTACGGAATTGGAACAGTAGGTGTAGTAGCTTTGGGGTTGACCGCAGTCCCGAGTTTAGCAGGGGCGTTGAGTCCTAGTGGTGCGACGCGCGGCAATGCAAATGGTTCTGGATATAGTCAAATGATCCAGACGAAAGCTACTCTGTTTGGGATGACTCAAGATGAGTTGACCGAACAATTAAAGACAAAAACTATGCTTCAAATAGCTGAAGAAAAAGGCATTAGTGCCGATAAATTTCACGATGCTATGGAATCAGCTGCGCGTGCACGTTGGGCTGAAAAAGGTCTAACCCAGGCGGAAATTGACGAACGAGTAAAGAAAATGGAAGAGCGTCAAGCAGGCGATCATGAAACAAACAGCATGAATCGCGGCGGAATGGGGCAAGGTCGTCATAGTAGATAGGTGATAGGTGAATATAAAAACAGGGGCTTTAGAGCCTCTATTTTTTATAACATACAGCTATACAAATCATGTTTTCAGATAGTTGAGGGGTTATTTATTATGTGACTATTTGATATTATAGTACTAATGCTTTTTTATACAAAAACAGTCAAACAGAGTCTAGAAGAATTAAGTGTAAGTGAAAATGGTTTATCGAAGACCGAAGCCGCCGACAGGCTAGCTCAATATGGCCCAAATAGAATTAAGGTGAAAGCCGAACCGTTATGGCGGATTATTATAGAGCCTTTCGCTAATATTTTTATGTTTGTTCTGTTTTTGGCCGTATCTATTAGTTTGTGGCATGGCGACTACGTTGACGCGCTAATAATTGCTGCAATAATGGCGATTAATTCGATTATTTACTATATTCAGCGATTTTCTACAGAGCGAATACTGCGCTCTTTACGGAGACATGACCCCCAGGTTGTTGATGTTTTGCGTGACCAAAAGGTGATACAGATTGATATAGCTCAAATTGTACCGGGCGATATTATTATGCTGGATGAGGGTGAAAAGATCCCTGCTGACGCCAGGTTGATCAGTGTTGATTCGTTGAGGGTCGACGAATCTCAGTTGACCGGAGAGTCTTTACCGATTGAAAAGCAGACCGATGATTTGCCTGACGAAAAAGAAGTTTACGAACAGTCGAATATGGTTTTTCAGGGTTCATTTGTTGTTGGCGGTAGAGCGACGGCACTGGTTGTGGCTACCGGAAACGATACTGAGTTCGGTAAACTCGCGGCGCTATCTGTTAGTACTCACGAGCAAAGTCCTGTTCAAAAAAAGATCGATAATTTAATATCGAAAATAATTAGAATAATTGCCGTAGTCGGTGTTGTCACTTTTTTCTTGGCTCAATATAGGGGCATGGGTTTAACCGAGAGCATTAAATATGTTTTAGCCTTGTCCGTTAGTGCTGTTCCAGAGAGTTTACCTGTTGCGATTACGATAGTTTTAGTCCTGGGTATGCGTCGAATGGCAAAACATAATGCACTAGTAAAAGCAATGCGCGCCATAGAGACTATTGGTGGATTGACGGTTATAGCAACCGACAAGACCGGAACTTTGACGAAAAACAAATTAACCGTTCAGCAGGTCTGGAATCCAGATGGCGATAATAGTGTAGTATTAAAAAATCTATCTAGATCTATGAACCATTCAGAGTCGAAAACGCATGATCCGTTGGATATTGCGATGTCTGAGTTCTTGGAATATTGTCACGTAAAAGATGAGAGAGTGAAGCTTGTAAAGAATATTCCTTTTGATCAGGAGTATTCAATGAGTGGAAATGTAGTCAAAGTTGATTATGGTTCCCAACTTTGGGTGAAGGGTGCTCCCGAATCGATAATGTCCAGATGTGGTTTGTCGAAAAAAAGACATGACGAATTAAATAGTGTCCTTCATAGTTATGCGGGTAGCGGATTTAGGGTTATTGCCTTGGCGCATATGGAAAGCGTGGCTGATATTTCTAGCTTTTCTGAACTTCCAAAACGAACGCACTTTGTTTTTGACGGACTGATTGCCGTGGCGGATGTTTTACGGCCAGAAGCTAAAAAAGCGATTGCCGAAGCCCGGGCGGCTGGTATTAAAGTCTGCATGATAACTGGTGATCACTTTGAGACGGCTTATCATATTGGCAGGTCTTTAGGCATCGTCGAGAGTGATAATCAAGTTTTTGATAGTCGGCAAATGAGTAAAATGAGCGATGATGAATTAGAGAAGACTATCGATGGCATCGCCGTGTTTTCGAGAGTGATTCCGGAAAATAAACATAGGATTTTGACTATATTAAAACGAAAACATATAACAGCAATGACTGGTGATGGCGTTAATGATGTGCCGGCTCTCGCGAGTGCGCATGTTGGTGTGGCTATGGGTAGTGGCGCGAGTATTGCAAAAGACGCGGGTGATATTATTTTGCTGGATAATAATTTTAAATCGATAGTAGAAGCTATTCATCAAGGCCGAACCGTCTATGCGAATATCAAGCGCATGGTTGCGTATTTATTGTCCACAAACGCCGGAGAGGTTTTGATTGCCCTCGGCGCACTGATTACGGGCGTTCCTATACCGCTTTTACCTGTTCAGATTTTATGGGTTAATCTGGCAACCGATACCTGTATGGTAATTCCATTAGGACTAGAGCCGGGTGAAAAGAGAAATATGCAAAGACCACCCCAGAGACCTAGCGCTGCGTTATTTAGCAGATTTATGATTTCTAGGATAATTCTAGTGGCAGTTACGATGGCGGCTGTTGTTCTTCCAATATATACACACGTTATGGCGTCTAACGGCTATGAATATGCACGAACGATTGCTTTCCAGGTTATGATTGTAATGCAATGGTCGAGTGCTTTTTGCTATCGTACTGATTACGAGTCTTTGTTTGTAAGGATCAAGAAGTTCAGCGGAGCATTCTATATAGGTCTATTCTGTGCGATACTACTACAGGTTGTCGCTATGAATTCAGCTATGGCTTCTATACTAAGTATCAAACCAGTTTTGATTGGGGATGTGTTTGTTTATTCAATGATAGCTTTTGTGGTTCCAGTAGTTGTGACTGAAATTCACAAGTGGATTGGTCGTCGGTTCTTCAAAAAAGGGCATAGAAATATTTGACTAATTAAATAATACTATTGACTGTTAGTGATTTTTCTATTAAAGTATATAAATAATTTACGGATGTTATTCGTGAGTAGTTTTTTACAGATCGGGGTGTAGCTCAGTCGGTAGAGCGCCGTTGGGAGTTGTATTTTTACGACTAACAGCGGATGTCGCGGGTTCGAATCCCGCCATCCAGACCATTATTTTAGACAAAGGAAACTTTGTTTAATATAGACGAGCCGATGTAGCTCAGGTTGGTGAGAGCGTTTCTTTGATAGGGAAAATGCTCACGGGTTCAATTCCCGTCATCGGCACCACAGGTTATCTACACCTCTGGTTTTACCCGGCGCCAAGCAATTGGCGCCACCCCCTCCCTTTTCGGGAAGGTTTTTCATTTGGAAGAAATATCGATAGTATAAATCGTGCCGGAGCAGGACAGGGTTGTCGTAATAGGTAGGTGAATGTAAAATATAAAAAGAATTTATATTTGTTTGTGTTTGCAGTTGTAATTCAAGAGCGATGGCCTATAAGCTATTTAATATACGCATTATCTTGTGCTCATTTTTATATGAAATAAAAATATCTATCATTTTTTCACTATTTCTTATATCAGAAAATACATGATTTGTTCTGGACGCTCCTGTATTTATATAGCCATTAAGATTGGGATTGTCATATACGTCATGTATGTCAAATATGGCCTTACTATCATAATTAGAGTCTTTGCTAGATTTTTCATCATACCACCTGGCTGCTACATTTAAGTAAGCTAAATCTTGATCGCTGGGGTTTGGATTTCTTCCGCTGTCTAAAATAATTTTTAACTTGATGTCTTCTGTGTTGGTATTCTTCTTAGCTGTTATATTGTAGTTAAATGACATTTTTCTGTTGTTGTTTATGTAATTGTTTATCGTGTTCACTGACTCAACTCTGTCTGTGCAAGTATCGTATTCTGAGTTTGCGTATATAAAACTGCCAGTTACTTCGCGAGACTTACTGGAACAATCTTCTGAATTTTCTGCTATTTTGTATTTATTGGTAAAATTTTTGTCTATATTTAGATCGATATTTTCAAAACTAATATTGTTAAATGTTATTACAAAATCTTTAAAATCCAATACTTCGTTAGATGAATATATTTTATTCTTATTTAATTCTCTGTATTCATTTGACGCATAGATGCATGATGATATCAAAACAAACAATACTAACGGAATAGTAAGCAATTTTATACTTTTTCTACCACGTAGTTTTATGGTGTTTATACAGAAAGTTACATACGCGGCGAGCATTAATATAACTCCTACCACTGCAAAAGATATCGCCGCTATTTTCTTATCTGTTAAAGCTATAAATAATAGTATTCCTATGGTTGTTATGGATATACCTATTACAGCCAAGCGTTTTGATATTAAATTTAAATTATTTTTAATAATCATAAAAATAAGTATATATTATATTTTGAAAAATAAAATAACCCCATCTTTTGATGGCAGAAACAATATGTCTCAGGGTTGCATCCGTTTATTTATGAGGATATGTTTCGCTGGATAGCGAACGTATTTTTATTTCGCATCACTCCATCGACAAGCAGGTGTCCACAGGTCACTTTCGCTTGCGATCAAAAGAAAATGCTTTGCGCTTTCTTTTGTTCGCAGCGCTCCACCGAACTTGTGACTATTTTTGCTTTCGTAAAAAGTCACAAGTTCAATCCATGGGGGCTACCAAAGAAATAAACCCATCTTTCGATGGGTTTATTTCTTTGGTAGCAGCGACAAGGATCGAACTTGTGACCTTAGGCTTATGAGTCCTACGCTCTAACCAACTGAGCTACGCTGCCACGTCAGAACGCACTGCGGTTGTTTGTTTCATCGTAAACGATAAAACGTCACCCCTTCGTTGTTCTTCCTTTCAATTTCACAAACAGCCCTTGGCTTAGTTCGCGAAATTGGGAAATCTCAAATGAGATCGTCTGGTTGATTGTACCAAAAAACTGATAGCTTTTCCAGTTTTTTAATGGGGAATTTAAAAGACCAGCGTGATTGCTGGTCTTGTTTTTTAAAAACATCTCTAACTTTGCATCTTTTGGTAAATAATCGCGTTTAATTTATCGATTTGATCTTTGAAATTATTCCCCGATTTATAAGGGAGTAGGCTCCAGAGCATACCGAGCTCTGCTTTGCTATTGGCTGCATCTATCCGCACTTCTAGTTCGTGCAGATATTTTTCAATCCAGGATTCGTCATGTAGCCAAATTCTGTACCAAACGTCAGCAATTCCATAGTTTAAGGACGGGTCGTGTAGATTATTTTTTTCTCTGAATTCCTTTAGAACTCGCTCAAGAATGTCGAGCTGTAGAATTTTTTTGAAACCGATTGGTTCGTCCATAAAATCCTCTATTGCGGATTCTATTTCTGGAATGATCAATCCAACATTTTTTCCTTCTGGTACTCCTGCCATAAGACGCCCCCCTTGGGTGTATTGTGTGAGATATTGTTTTAAAAAACGCAAATTCATAGAACTTGATTATTATATTATGATATCTATATGATAAAAAGTCAATAGTAATAGGGGTATAAAAAAACCAGACAATTGCCTGGCTTTTGTTTTTTATCGTCGTTTTTTTAATTGCTCTATCTTTTCACGGATAAAGTCGTCCAATTTATCAATCCGCTCCTTGTATTCACTGCCCGCACTGTATGGAATAAGTATTGTCAGAATATCGAGTTCTTTCTTGGTTTTGGTTGCGATTGCAGCTTTCTCAAGTTTTACGATATATCTTTTTATCCAGTTTTTTTCTTTTTGCCAAATTCTGTACCATAGTTCATGAACACCGTATTCTTGGAAGGTATCGACGCGGTTGTTGGCCGCTTGATCATCCAATAGAGCTTTCTTTGCGATGTCCATTTTTTGAACTTTTAGTGGTCCGATTTGTTCGTGCATAAAGTCATCAATGGCTTTTTTTGCTTCGTTACTCAGGACTACAACTCCTTTTTCAATGGCCGTACGCTTTGTGGTGGCATCTTTCATTTGATTCCTCCTAGAGTGATTGGGATGTAAAAAACGATAATTTAAAAAACATAATCCCTGGAAAAGGGATTTATCTATCTATTATACTATATATAAC
>CAZNQY010000030.1:0-11596 GCA_964575635.1 uncultured Saccharimonas sp. (SeqCode)
CACGTCCATAGAATTCTTTTGTGCCGATCAAATAAGCGATAGGTTCGCGCTGTAGTCTTCTTTGAAGTAGGTTATCGGCGGCCAGTAATTGTTCGTTTTTTATTACGTCATCCGAATGCGCATGTAAAAAAGTTTTATTACAACCCAATACATTAGCAAGAATTAATTCGGCGTCGAGCTGATGGCTGTCGATGTCGACGTTTTTCAATTGTAGACTAGCGTTTTCTAGCCAATCTTTAAACTTTGGCATTTGCGGCGCTGAGTTCGCGTTCATAGTTTTGTAGGGCTTCGATTAAATCGTCGATATTACCGTTCATAGCGGCAGGTATGTTGCTGCGAGAAAAGCCGATGCGGTGATCAGTGATGCGATCTTGCGGGAAGTTGTAAGTACGGATTTTTTCACTGCGATCACCAGATCCAATCAAGCTACGACGTTGATCTTTTTGCTTGGCAAGTTCAGCGTCAACTTTTTGTTGAAGAAGGCGACTGCGAAGAACACTCATGGCTTTTTCTTTGTTCTTGTGTTGAGATTTTTCATCTTGGTTAATAGCAACGATTCCAGTTGGAATGTGGGTGATACGTACGGCACTTTCGGTTGTATTAACTGACTGACCGCCATTGCCGCCAGATCGGTAAATATCAATGCGTAGATCAGCAGGATTGATTTCGATATCAGTTTCTTCGGCTTCTGGTAGAACTGCAACGGTTACGGTACTGGTGTGAATGCGTCCTTGTGATTCAGTAGCTGGAACGCGTTGGACACGATGAACGCCTGATTCGAATTTTAGTTTTGAATATGGTGCATCGCCGCGAACGCTAAAAATAACTTCTTTGTAGCCGCCAGTATCATTGCTGCTAAAGTCCATAAGTTCGGTTTTAAGATTGTTCATTTCGCAGTAGCGAAGGTACATTCGGTAAAGTTCGGCACCAAAAAGACTGGCTTCGTCGCCACCAGCACCAGCGCGAATTTCGACGATGATATTTTTCTCATCGTTTGGATCTTTTGGAGTTAACATGATAAATAGATCATTCTCGATTTTTTCGAGCTTTTCGCTTATTTCATCAATTTCCATCTTTGCCATATCAGCGAGATCATCGTCGCCAGTTGCTAATTCGCGAGCTTCGATCAATTGACTTTCAAGAGTCTGTCTGTTTTTTGCAATTGATAAAATATTATCTAGTTCAGATAAGCGTTTATTCTTCTGCGAGAAATTAGGGTCAGTATAGGCAGTTGGCGATGATAAGAAATCGGTCACTGTGGACTTTTCGTTTTCGAGCTCGTCTATATTCAGATTAATTTTGGCCATAATTCCTCGTAGTTTTGTTGATTAATTTTATTGTAACAAAAAAGAGACTACTAATGTATAAGTAGTCTCTTTTTTAGCGTTGCTAGGCAGCTGTTTTTGTAGCTTTTTTAGCGTTTGCTTTCTTTGCTTTGCTTGCAAGAGCTTCTTTACGAGCTTCGGCAGCGGCAAATTTAGCCTTGAATCGGTCAACACGACCTTCTGTGTCGATGATTTTTTCTTCACCAGTAAAGAATGGGTGAGAAGCAGAAGAAATATGTACTTTAACAAGTGGATATTCTTTGCCATCTGTCCATTTAATAGTGTCTGTTGTCTGCGCAGTAGACTGGGTCAAGAACGCAAAACTAGCCGTATCGTCGCTAAATACGACTGGGCGATATTCTGTTGGGTGTAAATTGCTTTTCATAATCCGTATTATTTTATCTGTTTTTTGTGTTTTTGTAAAGAGTGACGTATAAGATTTAACAGTACTTCTTGATTTATTGATCTGTAAAGTGTATAATTAACTGGTAAATAAATTAATGAAGCAACTCACATGAATAACTCCTGATTATCTCGGGCGTGTGAGTGAAGAAAAAGGAGTTACATATGGCAGTAGATGTCGATGTTAAGGCTTTGTTCGAAGCCGGTGTCCACTTTGGTCACAAAACGAGCAGTTGGCACCCAAAAATGGCGAAATATATTCACAGCAAGCGCCAAGATAGCCACATTATTGATTTAACTTTGACCGTTGAAGGTTTGGAAAAGGCTTTGCCGTTCCTAACTAAGGTTGTTGCTAGCGGCAAACAAGTTTTGTTTGTTGGTACAAAAAAGCACACAAAGGATAATATTCGCCAAGTTGCTGAATCTATCAACCAACCATTCGTAACTGAACGATGGGTAGGTGGTATGTTGACTAACGTAACTACTGTTACTCAACAAATCAAAAAACTACGTGATCTAGAAAAGCGAATGGCAACTGGTGACCTTGAAAAGCGATATTCAAAGCTTGAAGTTCAACGTTTCCAGGAAGAAATCGACGCACTTAACGTTAAGTACGGCGGCATCAAAGACCTAAAAGGTAAACCAGGCGCACTATTTACAGTTGATGCAATTGGCGACATGAACGCAATTAAAGAAGCTAAGAACCTTGGCATTCCAGTAGTTGCGATCGTTGATACAAACGCTGATCCAAGCTTAATCGACTACGTTATCCCTGGTAACGACGATGCTATCAAAGGTATTCAACTAATTCTTGACTACGTTAGCAAAGCGGTTCTTGAAGGAACAAACCCAAAAGCAGTTGAAAAAGACACAGAGGAGAAATAACAAATGAACGTATCGATTGACGATATTCGTAAATTAAAAGAATTATCAGGTATTGGTTTAACTGATGCAAAAGCTGCACTAGTTGAAGCTGAAGGTGATTTTGATAAAGCCCTTGAATTCCTACGCAAAAAAGGTTTGACAAAGGCTGATAAAAAGAGCGACCGCGAAGCTCGCGAAGGTGTTATCGATAGTTATGTTCACGGTGGACGCATTGGTGTTATCGTTGAAGTAAACTGTGAAACTGATTTCGTTGCTCGTACTGACAACTTCAAAGCTTTCGTACACGATATTGCTTTGCAGATTGCATCAATGTCACCTGAATATATTAGCGAAGCTGATATTCCTGCTGAAGAAGTTGCGCGTGTGCGTGCTGAATCAGAAGAAAAAGTGATTGCTGAAGGCAAGCCTGCTGAAATCGCAGCAAAAATTGTTGACGGTCAAGTAAAGAAACACTTTGCTGAAAAGGTTTTAATGACTCAATCTTTCTACAAAGATGATTCAATGACTGTTGAGCAATTCGTCAAAGAAAACATCGCAAAGACTGGTGAGAATTTAATTATCCGTCAGTTTAAGCGAATGGAACTTGGCGTAAACGCTTAGTTAATCCTAAGAATAAAATATCCGCTACGTAATGTGGCGGATATTTTTATATTAAAACACCTTGAGAGTGGATAAAATACATAATTTTGTTTACAATAGATATATATGTTTGATACAAAACCATACGAAGATAGATTTGAATTAGCAATCGCTCACTTTTCGGAGGAGCTTAAAAAAGTACGAACAGGACGAGCGCACCCTAGCCAATTAGAAAGCGTAAAAGTAGAAGTCTATGGTTCACTGATGCCGCTTAACCAGGTAGCTAATATTACAGCGCCAGAAGCACAGATGTTGCAAGTAACGCCGTTTGATCCAAGTAATATTCAGGCGATTTGTTCTGCAATTCGCGACAACCAAAGCCTTGGTTTTAATCCAAGTGACGATGGACGAATTGTCCGCGTGCCAGTACCGGCATTAACCGAAGAGCGCCGCAAGCAATTAGTTAAACAAACTAGCGAAAAAGTTGAAGAAGTTAAAATTGCTCTACGTAATGTCCGCCAAGATGCACTAAAAGAAGCCAAGCGCAAAAAAGACGCCAAGGAATTATCTGAAGACGACGTAAAGCGTGTCGAAAAGGCGATTGATGGATTTATGACCACTAACAATGCAAAAATTGATGAAATCTTCAAAACTAAAGAGAAGGAAATTCTTACAATATAATGAACGATTTGTCTGTTCCGACACATATTGGATATATCGTTGATGGAAATAGGCGGTGGGCTAAAAAACATGGCATACCGACATATGAAGGCCATTTGGCTGGATATAATGCCGTCAAAGAAGTTATGGAAGCTACCTTTGGTGCTGGCGTCAAATACGTATCGGCGTATATTTTTAGTACCGAAAACTGGAAGCGCAGCGAAGAAGAAGTTTCGAAGTTAATGGGGCTGGTAATCAGGCTATTAACTTCTGATTTGCCGATGTTTATTGATAACAATATAAAACTAAAGATTATTGGATCACGCGATAAGCTCGATCCAAAAATCATTAAAGCAATAGACGACGCCGAAAATGCGACCGCTCACAATAGCGGGGGAACGATGGCTATCTGCTTTAATTATGGTGGGCAATTAGAAATTGTTGATGCTGTTAAAAAGATCGTTGACAGCGGCGTCAAATCAAAAGATATCACAATTGATATGATTGGCGAAAATATTTATTCACCAGAAATTCCACCTGTTGATATAATTGTTCGAACTAGCGGCGAACAACGGATTTCTAACTTTATGTTGTGGCGAGCGGCTTATAGTGAAATGTTGTTTTTGGAAAAGCTTTGGCCAGACATGACAAAGCATGATGTAAAGGCTATAATAAAAGAATATAACGAACGATCACGTCGGTTTGGGGGATAGATGCAGTTAGCTTTTGGTGTTTTAGTGGGTTTATTAGCTCTTGTTTTTTTGGTTGTAGTTCATGAATTAGGTCATGCGATTGCCGCTATTCGAAATGGCGTCAAAGTCGAAGAATTTGGCATTGGTATGCCACCAAAAGGCTGGGTAAAGAAACTAAAAAGCGGTATCGAGCTAAGCGTTAACTGGCTACCGCTGGGTGGTTATGTAAAATTACAGGGCGAATATGATTCGGCAACCAAAAAAGGTGATTACGGTGCAGCTGGTTTTTGGGCAAAGACCAAGATTTTGCTAGCTGGTGTTACGTTTAACTGGATTTTGGCTATCGTAATCTTGTCGATACTTGCCGTAACGGGATTACCAAAGGTTATAGAAAATCAATATGCTTTTCCTGGCGATACGACCACTGTCAGTCAACCAGTTGAAATTATTGGATTAACCAAAGATCACGCAGCTATTAATGCGGGCCTGAAGAACGGTGATAAAATTACTAAATTTGCTGGCAGTGAAGTCAGCAACGTTAGTCAGATTATTGAACTTTCTGGAATTAATAAAGGTAAAACAATTTCTGTTACTTATATTAGGGACGGAAAATCAAATACTATCGAGACTAAACTAGGTGATAAAGCAGACGGTGGTTATTTTGGCGCGAGTTTGGGTCAACGCGAATATACTAAATCAACTTGGTCTGCACCAATCGTTGGCGTAGCTGTAACAGGTCAATTTACTGCAGCTACATTCGAAGGTCTTGGTGCGATGGTCTCGAATTTATTTAATGGCATCGTGATGCAATTTAGCTCGAATAATGCGGACAAAGAAAAGGCGAGCAGTGATTTGCAATCAGTAAGTGATAGTGTGGCCGGCCCTATTGGCATACTCGGTGTGATATTCCCGCAAGCTCAACAAGCTGGCTTGACGCAATTTATGCTATTGATGGCTATTATTTCTATATCGCTTGCAGTTATGAATATCTTGCCAATTCCAGCGCTTGATGGCGGTAGGTGGTTTATTATGGCGTTTTACGCAATGCGCAAAAAAGTAATACCTAAAGAAAAAGAAGAAGCTATTCAATTGATTGGTTTTGCCGTCTTGCTAGGTTTGATAATTTTGGTGACTATTGTTGATGTCAAAAAAATCCTTTAATTGGACTATTTTAATAGGTCTGTCGCTTTGGGTGATCGCCGGTGCTTTTATTGCCCAGGTTTTGGTGGCGGTTGTCTATTTGTTAGCTATACAGTTAGGTCTGCCTATAAAAACCTTACCAGAAGCAGTGACGACGTCTGTTTTATCAGCAATAAGTTATATTTTTATGTTGATTGTAATTGTCGGTGTTCCTGTTTGGCTGAAGCGCGATAAATTTAACTTTTCTGAATTTAAGATCGATAAATCTATAAAATGGACCGATATCGGCCTTGCGTTAGCTGGTGTAGTGGTTTATGTGATTTTTTCGATAGCGTTAATTAACATTGTAATATTCCTTGTCCCAGGATTTGATATGAATCAGGCTCAGGATGTTGGCTTTAATGATCGGCTCAGTGAACCTTATCAATATTATTTGGCGTTAATTACTTTGGTAATACTTGCGCCAATTGCCGAAGAAATGTTATTCCGTGGTTACTTTTTTGGAAAACTTAGAAAAGCGTTTCCTTTTTGGATTTCTGCAGTAGTAGTTAGTATTGTTTTCGGACTAGTTCATATGGCATGGAACGTAGCGGTTGACGTTTTTGCACTCAGTTTGGTGTTGTGTTATCTACGCGAAATAACCAACGGTATATGGGCATCAATACTGCTTCATATGACAAAAAACGCCATTGCATATTTTGTACTCTTTATTTATCCGCTGTTATCTATTACACTAGGTAGTTAAGATGAAAGTAACCAAATTATTTACCAAGACAAGTAAAACAGCCCCAGCTGATGAAGTTGCAAAGAACGCTCAGTTGTTAATTCGCGCCGGCTTTATTTATAAAGAGATGGCGGGTGTGTATGTTTATTTGCCCTTGGGTAAGATGGTTCTTGATAAAATTACTCAAATTATTCGTGAAGAGATGGATGCGATTGGCGGAAATGAAATTAGCCTAACAGCGCTACAACAAAAAGAAACCTGGGAAGCTTCTGGCCGATGGGATGATAATGTTATGGATGTTTGGTTTAAGACCAAACTAGCTAGTGGCAGTGAACTAGGACTAGCGCCAACTCACGAAGAGCCATTAACTAAATTAATGAAGAATTTCATTCAGAGTTACAAAGATCTACCAGTTTATCCATACCAATTCCAGATCAAGTTCCGCAACGAACTTCGCAGCAAGAGCGGTTTAATGCGCGGTCGTGAGTTCTGGATGAAGGATCTTTATAGTTTTAGCAAAAACGTCGAAGAACATAATGTGTTTTATGAACAAATTAGCGACGCTTACGATAAAGTTTACGCACGCCTTGGCATAGGTGATATAACTTATAAAACATTCGCAAGCGGCGGCAGTTTCTCTAAATATAGCCATGAATTCCAGACTATCAGCCCAGTTGGTGAAGATAAGATTTATGTGCACGAAGGCAAGAAGCTAGCAATTAACGAAGAGGTTTATACCGATGAAGTATTGGCTGATCTTGGTGTTAAGCGCGAAGAATTAGTTGAAAAAACTGCCGTAGAAGTTGGTAATATATTTACGCTTGGAACAAAATTCTCAGACGCGTTTGATCTTAAATATACAGATGAAGATGGCGTTAATAAAACAGTATTCATGGGTAGCTATGGTATTGGGCCAAGCCGACTTATGGGACTTTTGGCTGAGCATTTCTCGGACGATAAGGGTCTGGTATGGCCAAAGAATATTGCACCATTCCAAGTTTACTTGGTGCAGATTGGTGGCGAAGAATCAATGAAGAAGGCCGAAGAATTATATAATGAATTATCAAACAAGGGAATTGAAGTATTATTTGATGATCGTGACGCTCGTCCAGGTCAAAAATTTGCTGACGGTGAATTGATGGGTATACCTTATATGGTGACAATTAGTGATCGTTCAATCAATGAAAACAAGATCGAAATTGCCGATCGTGTAACTGGCGAAAAAGAGTTATTGACACACGACCAACTGCTTGCTAGACTAGGTTGACTACAGAATTCTTAACAGGAATTACGCTATATGTAGTGCGTGTAGTTTTTAAAGGGCACTATCTTTATTACGAGGATATAAAATATGAAAAAGATGTATAGTATTACAGTTGAAGGCAAGAACGAACTTGAGTTAGAACTCAAGACTCTTATTAGCCGCCGCGGTGAAGTCGCTGCAAAAATTGCAGAAGCACGTGATTTTGGTGATTTGAGTGAAAACGCTGAATATGATGTTGCGCGTGAAGAACAGGGTATTGTCGAAACTCGCATTACAGAGATCGAAGATATCTTGAAAAACGCCGAGATTATCAAGGGCGGTAATAAATCACACGTTTCTATCGGCAGTCGAGTTGAACTTCAGACTAGTGGCAAAAAGGTAACTTATACCGTTGTTGGTCCAGTTGAAGCTGATCCGCTTGAAGGACGTATTAGTAACGAATCGCCAATTGGTCATGCTTTGATCAATAAAAAGCTAGGTGACAATGTAACTATTACAACACCTAAAGGTTCTATCGAATACGAAATCGTATCAATTAGCTAAAATATTTTTACAAATAACATAAAAGTGGTCGTAATGACCACTGTTATGTTATAATGTATCAATTATGGCTACACTAAAAGATTTTCGCGATGAACGGTTACGCAAACTAAACGATTTAACTAAATTAGGATTGAATCCATATCCAGCAGAGTCACATAGGACTCATAACGCTAACGATATTGTTTCAAATTTTGATTTAATGGAAGGTCAAACTGTAACGATAGCTGGCCGAATTATGGGTATTCGTAAATTTGGTAAATTAGCTTTTATTGTTATCCGTGATTTTAGCGATAGCGTTCAATTATTCTTGAAGTCTGATTCAGTATTGCCACTTGATGTTGCGAATAATCAATTAGGTATGAGCGAGTTGCCACTGCTTGACACTGGTGATTTTATTGAAGCTACTGGAAGTGTTATAAAGAGTAAAACTGGTGAAGTTTCAGTTGAAGTTACAAACCTACGACTCTTAACTAAAGCACTTCGCCCAATGCCATCAACTATTGAAGGTTTTACTAACAAAGAAGAGCGTTTCCGCCGCCGTTATGTCGATATGAACGTAAACTTGACGGTCCGCGATCGATTTGTGCGTCGTTCAAAGTTTTGGCAAGCCGCTCGTGATTTCTATAATCAACAGGGTTTTATCGAAATCAACATCCCAGTGCTCGAACACACTACGGGCGGGGCTGACGCAAACCCATTTGTAACTCACATGGATGTTTTGGATCAAGACTTCTACTTGCGAATTAGCCACGAACTACCTCTCAAGCGCTTAATTGGTGCTGGTTTTGAAAAGGTTTATGATATTGGCGCACGCTTTAGGAACGAAAGTTATAGCGACGAACACCTTCCAGAGCACGTTGCAACTGAATGGTACTGGGCTTACGCTAACTGGCAAGACGGCATGAAGTTTATGGAAGAAATGTATAAATATGTTTTGGAACAAACTTTCGGTACATTGCGTTTCCAATTAAACGACAAAAATGTTGATATGAGTGGCGAATGGGAAATTTGGGATTATGCTACGGTTATCAAAGATCGCTACAATATTGACGTTTATAAGAGTTCTCTTGATGAAATCAAGAAATCTTTAGCTGAAAATAAATTAGAAGTTAAAAATACCGAAAACCGCGCTCGTGGTATCGATAAATTATGGAAGAATATCCGTAAGGACGTGGTCGGACCAGTTTGGTTGATTAATACACCAAAGTTTATCAGCCCACTCGCCAAGAGTAATCCTGACGGTGTATCTGTCCAACGTTTCCAGCCAGTTATTGCTGGTTCAGAGCTCGGTAACGGCTTCTCGGAACTTAATGACCCTATTGATCAACTCGATCGCTTCGTAGAGCAGCAGGGAATGCGCGAAGCAGGTGATGACGAAGCAATGATGCTTGATATTGATTACGTCGAGATGCTTGAATACGGTATGCCACCAGCTTGTGGTTATGGATTCTCTGAACGAGTATTTTGGATTTTTGAAGGTGTTACTGCCCGAGAAGGTGTGCCATTCCCGCAACTCCGTTACGAAATCGATAATACAACTCGAGAAATTTATCCAGATCTCGATCTGAAATAAGCAAACATTTAACTTGCATTAATAATACGCATAATTTTGGTGCGTATTATTAATTATTTGTTGATATACTAAGTTCATGAAGAAAATTTATCTTGGGTTTTTTGTAGCATTTGCACTAGTGATATTGGGGATTTTTCAACAAAATGTTAATGCCTCTGTAAATGATTTCAAAATCGCTAATTTTTCGGCCGATTATTATTTGAGTAAAAATAATGAGAATAAATCAACACTCAAAGTGATTGAAAAAATCACAGCCGTTTTTCCAGAATATGATCAAAACCATGGTATTGAGCGTTTTTTGCCAAATCGATATGATGGACACAGTATTGACCTGAATGTAATGTCAGTGCGTGATGAATTTGATAATATAGTTAATTATTCATATGAAGATATTAGTGGTGGTAGAACGCTCAGGATTGGCGACGCTAATACATATGTACATGGCGAAAAAACATACGTAATTACATATTCTGCGCAAAACGTGACTAAATATTTTTCAAACACAAGTAGTGATGAATTTTATTGGGATATTAACGGTACGGGTTGGAATCAGTCATTCGATTCAGTGTCTGTAAATTTGCATTTGGAATCTGGTCTAGAGCAGAGCTTAACTGGCAAGATGGCTTGTTATTATGGCGTAGACGGTGCTAGTAATAAATGCGAAATAACCAGAGATAATGATGTCATATCAACAACAGTAAAAAATTTAAAATCGAGAGAAAATGTAACGATATCAGTTGGTTTCAATTCAGGAACTTTTTTGCGTTATCAAAATACTTTGATTGATAATATTGCGCAATATGCAGGCCTAGTTGGTGCGATTGTCTGCGCATTTGGTTTTGTGGGATCGATTTATATATTGATTAAAAATCGTGGCGCTAAAAGTAGACATGCTATTACTCCAGAATATTTACCTCCAAAGGGTGTTGATGTGATGCAGTCGTCCGTAATTATTAATAGCTATTCTTGGCTGGGGGCTGTCTATATCGATTTGGCGGTTCGCCACAAGATAAAAATCATAGAACTCGAGAAAAAAATATTACAAAAACAAAATTACAGGTTTGAGTTGATCAATAGCGACGGCGTAAGTGAATACGAAAAGGGAGTATTGATATCATTGTTCGGTGAAAGCATGCAACCAGGATCGCAGTACGAATTTAAGCCAAATTCTCTGGCGAATTCATACCTAGGTCAACGTATATCGAAAGTTTTTGCGGGAGCTCGTTCAGAAACCAGAAAAAGTGATTATTATATTACAAATAAATCTATTAATAGATTAAAAATTGCAATTACGTCTACTATGATTGTTGCTATAGTTGTCCAGTTCATTGCAATCAGTATTAATGAGGAAATTGCGTCAGCTGGGTACTTAGTTGTTTCTATTATTCTATTGATGATTTCGATTGCAGTGATTGCACTAAATGTCCCGTTGTCGCAAAAAGGTCGAGATCTTAAAGATTATCTTGAAGGATTAAAAATGTACATAAAAGTGGGCGAGCAAGAAAGATTAAGAATCCTTCAGAGTCCAGACGGCGCAGAGAAAACCGCTATTGACACTAATGACAAAGAAAAACTTATTCATTTGTACGAACGAGTTTTACCTTATGCGATATTGTTCGGACTGGAAAAAAATTGGTCCAAGGTCCTAGAAACTTACTACCAAGAGCAAAACGTTACACCAATTTGGTATTCTGGCGTAAATGGTTTTAGTATGTCTGGTTTTCAATCAAGTATTTCGAGTTTTTCATCTTCATCATCGAGTTCGAGTAGTGGTGGCTCAAGCGGTGGGGGATCGTCTGGTGGAGGTGG
>CAZNQY010000031.1:0-11372 GCA_964575635.1 uncultured Saccharimonas sp. (SeqCode)
CCTTTCAGCTTAATAGCTTATTTGAAATGTGTGCAAGATGTATGGTGGGTTAATACTGTAACTCGATTATGCCACGTCGGATTATTCAGTTAATTCGAAAAACATTGCGACAACGCCATGTTCGTTTTCGTCTTTTTCTGAATAGAATTCTCTGAATTTTTCAAGCGCCTGTTTTTTGTCTTTTGCAGAAGGAACGATCGCTTTGTAATCGATCGATTCCAGCATTTCATTGAATGATTCAAAATATAATACCTGAGTAATTTTTATACGTAACGAATCACTAAAAGAATCAATAATTTCACCATTTAAATATAAATCTTCGCGGATGCTCAATAAGTCACCTTCTCTAATTTTGAGAAAACGTGGTTTACCGAGCCGAACTTCGACGTATTTTTTGTTTTGCCTAATATCTTCGACTAATGATGATTCTATTCCGATTTCTTGCATGAGAATTATTATATCAAAAATAGTTGCTAGTGCTATCTCAGCAGAACGTATTTTGCAAATTCAGAATTCTTTTATGAGTTCGTTGCGTGTTTAATATAGTCATCGACGCCAAGATTAGGCTTTGGTTCGGTGTATTCGTTGAATTTAATTAATTCAAAATAATCTGGGTTAGCGGCACAGTTATCGACAGCGTATTGATGATTCTTTGTTTTTATATCGACAATTAATTCATCAAGCGAGTTATATCCGTGAATTCCACGCTGCATAAAAAATGCATTTTCGAACCAATACCATTTATTATTTTTAAAATATGCAAGGATAGTATGAGTTGGGTAATCGTCTGATTCTGGTACGTCATACCAAAAATATATTGTTTTGAATATATAATTATTGTCTTTAAACCATTTGCGTTCAAATTCAACCTGATCCCAGCATGTCCCGGTTTTTGTTTTTAACACTCCGTCGCCTGATTGAATAACGCAATCATTAAACCAGTCCTTATCCCAGTCTTTGTCTCCATCAAAGTATTTTCGTCCGGTACGACTCACAAATCCGTAATGGATATTTCTACTCATGAATTTTTGTAGATCTTGTGGCGTAGTTATTTTTTCATACGTTGATAGTTTATCGCTGTTTTCGATATCAGATTTATATTTTGGCAATAGCGATAAACCGAAATCTACTAATTTATCGAAATTGTGATTAGTTTTCCAGTGTTCGCGTAGCTCTTTCCTGTACGGTTTATGAAGAACATATCCGTAGTCTAATTTTTCAGAGATGTCTGCAAAATCTTCATCTAATATTATAGTCAAGGATTCTTTAAGCCATTCAAATTCGGCGGATGATAATTCCGAAACTTTAGATTCGGGATTATAGCGCCAATAATGAATGAATTGGAAATGTGATAGTTCATGTAGGAAGGTGGCGATTGGGTCGACCCAGTCGATGCAAGTATATAGATAACCTTCGTGATAATTGTATGGAGCCCTCGGAAAAGTTGTTAAATATATAGTGAAATCTTTCCGATAGATCGGCTTTCCCATGACTTCTTCGAGCTTTCGGCAGGCATTGATGAAGTTTTTTTCGAACGACGAATTGAAAAAGTCTTTTGCTTTTGAAATTCTTTCTTCATCATCGACATATCTCTGTTTCAAATATGGAATAATAAAACTATAAGCATCTGTTTTTGATTTGCCGCGAATATTTATTAGTACATCCTGCGGCGCAAACTTACTCCAATTTACGCCGTGACTACCGTCATTAACACATGCGTCGTACCAATTCCAAGCATCTTTATCTATATTTAATTCAATTTTGTAGTTTAATTTATTGTTTGCCATTAATTACTCCGTATATAAATAAGTCGTGCAGGATGTGCGTGTTTCTATTTGAATCCGTCAGGTGTTCCATCGCGATAAGCTTCGAATGCTCCGCGAACGCCATGGCGAAATACGACTGCGCCAATAATCATTCCAAAGAATCCGCCAGCTAATAGACTAAATGCTATCTCTATGCTTCCTGGGGATGTGAATAAAAAGATTGAATAACAAAAACCTACTAATGATATTATTGCGATTATAGATCCGAGAATTTTATTTATCATATTATATTTATAGCATATTTTTGATTTTTAAATTTATTTTGTCGTTATGTTGCTTGGGAATTTACCTAATAAATTAACCTTACCGTCGCTAGCCTTCAAACTATCGATACTAGTGCCTGTGATTGCGTTGTTTTTTGCAATAAAACTATCAATACCACTCGTTAATGTCGATACTGCGTCGTCCGCATTAATATATTCGTTTGGAATTGTAATACCTTGAACGGCGACGTTTTGTAAAGCGATATCTGATTTATTATCGACAATTTCACCAGTGAATTTCATATACAAATTAACATTTGTAGGTATCATTCCTAGCGCAGGAATTTCTTTAGTTATTTGATCTTTAGAGATTTTATTGTCGAGAATTTCGGATAAGAAATAAGCTACGTTGACAGATGCAGATGTTTCGATTGTTCCGTCGTTATTGATCAAAACTTGGCAATTATTTGTTAGGTAATTGACTGGATTATTGGTGTTAATAAAGGCCGTAATCTCGGCACTATTAAGCGTAACATTGAGTTCTTTTGTTGCGCCGTATGTTGAATTAGCCGAGTTTGGAATGCTTGCTAGGAGTTCTTTGATTCCAGTTAATTTACTGAGCGCACTGTCGTAATCTGCGGCAGAATACTTTACACCTAAATCTCTTGTTGTAATTAGACCAGGTAACGCCATATTCAAAGAGAATATTACAATAGCAATAAATAATACTAATCCTAATAAAAACTTCAAAAAACGATGTTTTTTCTTGTGTTTAATAACGTCAGGGTTGATTAAGGTTTCGTTTATCGAAGTAGTATTTTCATCCATATGTTGATAATACTCTTAATTTTAGACGCTCGCAATCTAGATAGTAATTGGAATATTTATTTTGACTTTTTATAATTTAATTTGTAAGTTGTTTTGTCTGATATTTTTTCAAGCACAAATACAGCCACCCAACTTAATAAGGCTGGCAAAATCGCGACTGTTGGATTTGTAGTAGTGCCAATTATAAATATCGAAAAAGTATTTAATGATGCGTGGAATAACACCGCCATCAGCGTACTCTTTGTGTTTTGATGTATCCATGTAAATATGTATGCTTGGGCTATAATTGCGGCAAAAAACCCAACCAGGACCGACATCAACCCCATCACACCTAAAGACCAATACATCGGGATCATAATTGGAATATGCCAAAAACCCCAGAGTAATCCACTCAACCAGCCAGCTTTATCTACGCCGTATTTTTTTATTAACTCTGGCAACAAAAAACCTCTCCAACCAGGTTCTTCCATTCCACTCGTGACTACTTGATAGATAAAGAACGGTACGATCATCGCAATTGGATATAAATTTGAAAATATTGGCATTTTTCCGCTTAATAGACTACCAAGCATTAGTGCTAATAAATTAATTAGTAGCGGCAATAGCAAAATTAGGCATAGTGATTTTTTGAATTTTTTATCAGTAGGCTTTGACTTTACATTACTTGTTGCGCTGCGAACAATTGCAGTAGCAAGTAGTGGCCCATATACAGCCGCAAAGAATAATAAATAAACCAAAAAATGAGATAAATTATTGAATCCGTATTTGAATAATCCGCTTAGTGAATCGGATGTATATAACGAATAGCCTGATTTATATGCAATAAATTGACTTAATGTCCAACAAAATCCAGAGAAAGCAAAAGCGATTAAATAAAATGATCTAAGCGGGTATTTTTTGATTATATTCATGTTGATGTAATTATATTACAGAAATTTACGGAATTCGAATTAATATGTATATATATGAGTCTAGTATTTTTTGATAGTATATTTATATATGTCTATAAAATCACTTAGCCACAAAATTATTTCTGTAATAGATTCATTAAAATCGTGGCAGGTTGCTATCCTAATCCTAGTTGTTGGATTTACTGTATTCTTCTCTGGCCTGAATGGTGGTTTTCAGGGTGACGATACGGATCAGATTATTAAAAATGATGCCGTGCATTCAATATCAAATATTGGATTATTTTTCCGATCAAGTACCTTTTGGAATGGAGAAACACTAGTTGGCGATTTTTATCGACCTACTATGACTACAGCCTATTCTATTATTTATACTTTTTTTGGAGCAAATCCTGCCGCCTACCATGTTGTTCAATTATTGATTTATAGCGCCTGTGCGTTTATGTTGTTTTTGTTCCTGCGGACTATGTTTAAACAATCGACCGCACTTCTGCTTTCGTTGATCTTTTTAGTACATCCAATTAATTCGCAAATTGTTTATTCGATACCGTCAATGCAAGAACCGCTGATGTTTATTTTTGGCATTTCGGCGCTTTATGTATTAACGCGCGAAAAAACAATCAAGAATTTATCGCTGGCTACTTTTCTATTATTTATGTCGCTTATGAGCAAAGAAACGGCAATCGTATTTGTTTGTGTTTCGGTTTTGTATCTATTTATATATAGTCGCGAATCGTTAGTTAAATTTGTCAAAATGATAATTCTGCCCGTCATTCTATATATTATTATTCGAATTAGTGTGGTTGGTTTTGGTAATATAGCGCAAAGTGCACCAGTTGACTATCTGAGTTTTGGCGAGCGTATGTTTATGGTGCCCTCATTGATATTATTTTATATAACCAAATTCTTTTTCCCGCGTGATATTGCAACCAGTTATTATTGGACGCATAACAGTTTTAGTATCAATGGGTTTCTAGTTCCCTTACTTATTGTTTTATCTATCCTCGCAATTTTTGCGAGTGTGGGTTGGTTGATTTTTAAAAAAGGCGGACAAAAACAACTATTTAAATATCTGTTCTTTGTTATGTGGATTATGTTTGGACTTGCACCGCATATGCAAATTATTGCACTCGACATGACCGCTTGCGAAACTTGGTTCATAACTCCGATTACTGGAGTTTTGGGTGCGATAGCTGTTGCTATTGAAACATTAGTACCGCGACTAAATAGAAACTTATTAATTATAATTGCGTTAGTGATTTTAGTTGCGCTTGGTGTAAGAAGTGGAATCCGCGGTCTTGATTATAAAAGTCAAGAAACACTGTCGCTCAAAGACATCGCAATTACAGATCGCAATTACCTAGCTATGAATAATCTAGCTAAATATTATATTAATCACGATGATCCAGCCAAGGCCGAGTGGTATGCGCGTCAATCAATCGAGTTCTTTCCCGCTGTATCGAACTATAATAATCTGGGCGTAATTCGTCAAAAACTGCGTGATTTTGCAGGTGCAAAAGAAGCATATCAAAAAGCGCTAGATCTGGTGCCTTTACGAGTTTGTTATGAAAACGTGGCGATTGTGAATTTTGTCGTAGGTAATTCAAATGATAATATAGCCTTTTTGAAAAAGGGTCTAGAAGTTTACCCAACTAACAATCGACTCTGGACTTACCTAGCGATCGAAGAGTCTGCAATTGGTGATAATGACAATGCCAAATTTGCGATTTCAAATGCCTATAAACTCGGACCAATCCCAGTAGCGCTTTATAATTCAATTATGCAAAAGATTCCACTTGATATTCCTATGCCCGATACGGACAAGGTTATAAAGATTCGGTGGTAATAAAAAAGGACGCTACTATGCGTCCTTTGCTAATTGAGATCTGACTTCTTTTGTTAATTCATCTCGCTCAAAACTAAAAAGAATTGGGATGAACGCCGAAATCACTGCTTGCGAGTCAACTTCGTCGCGTGAATATTTACCACCGCTTAGATATCCGATGATACCCATGAGCTGTTTGTTGTCGACTTTGCTAGTTATTTTTTCGATAGCTTCGTTTAGCGATCCTCCCTGTTTGACATAGTCAAACATCTCGCTAGTAAGTCTGATTCCGAGTGATTTGCCAGTCGATTTCTGGCCAGCAAAATTTTCGACAATAGCATAAGTCACAACAAAGGGTAATCCATTCTCGTCCACCGAAAAACCGCCTTCGATCGAGCAAAGATAATCGAACATTATGCCATATCGCTTAGCATACTTCCTTAGTTCGTGATTTCTGTTTTCCGCTCCTCGGATTATTTCATAACCGATTGGTTTGCTATTCACTCCTGAATCGGCATGTAAACATACGATCTGATAGGATTGAAACTCAAGTTCCTGAAGTGCTTTGTTTAAGGCGCTTTTTTTAGATGAATTTTCAGAACCCAGTAAAATCAACATAATCTCACCTCGCAGTATTTTTTATAAAGAACAAGCTTTTCGCTTTATGCGAAATATGATTCACATATTATGTAATATATCATTATGATACTAATTATGTAATCATGTGCGTTTTGTCATGTAACCAAGACGGACAAATTATTAAACAAATAAATAAGTGTTGCTTTGTAAATTTCGCATGCTTATTAAAATATGTTTCGCTGGACAGCGAACACATTTAGTTCTCTGCGTACACTGAATCAACAAAAATAATCTCGATTTTCCAAGTTTATCGATGGTGTATTATTATCCAGGCGCTCAATTAAATTAGTTTATCCCGCTCTATAATTATCCGCAATCCTTAAGCAAAAATAGCTGACTGTTATTGAAATTGATATAATAGAGTTGATGGAATTCGCAATAATTATCCTAGTCGCGTTGGCCATGATTATAATCGCCAAAAAAGGTGGTCATACCAAAGCGCGCGAGCAGTCAAACTATGCTTCTAAAAGTGAAAAGAATATAACCTTAAATGAACGCCAGCGCAAGCAAAAAGAAATAGACGAGTTAATAACAGTAGTTCTACCAACTATAAATAATAACAAATAGATCAATTAGTGTGTTTAATTTGCATTATGTAATTAATAAAGCATTGGTAATTTAATAAAATTCTCGATATATTCACCAGAGAAATTATGATCGGCGCCATCAATAACAGCGACTTTATACTTCTCTTTGAGTTTTTCGGACCAATCAATCGAAGGATCTTCGCCGCCAAAGACGAATTTTATATTGCCGGTATATCTATTTAAGTTTGTCAATATCTTGTCAGGATTCATTTTGAATGCGGTATTTACTAATAATAGTTTCTTTATTTCTGGATATTCCCAGGCGATTTGGGCAATTATTGCGGCGCCAGCCGAATGAGCCATAATATGTATTTCAATATCTTCATATCCACTCATCTTTAGCTTATTGGCTAAAATATAATCTAACACTTGTCGAATATTACTATCCCAGTGAGACGAAGAAATAAACGGATTAGACATTCTAACGGTAGCTACGCCGTACTCTTTTCGCATATTTTCAGTGATTCGTTTGTATTTATCCATATATCCGTCAATTGAGCCGTCAACTCCGGGAATTGTCAGAAAGATAGTTTTGTTTTTTGCTGGCGATACGGATAAATCTATTGAGCAATCAATCTTGAATTCGTTAGTTTGCTCTATCCAGGCTAGTTTTGCATATTCATTCGTCATTTATCTAAATCCCCTGTTGGCAATGGGAAATCTTGAATAATTTTTTGCAGCATGTTCGGATCTTTTCGTAAATCAATCTGGATCCAATTATCGAACGCGTCATGCTCGATCAGTTCTTTTTTCTCGCTTAGAAATAAATCATCGTCAAACCACAGGAATGGTTTCGAAAAGTCAATCGCCGCAGTTTTGCAGGGTGAATTTAGCCAAGTTGTTGGTTTAATTTGCCGCATAAGCTCAACAGTCTCTGGTTTGAATAAATGTCCAATATCTTTTATTGGTCTGGTGGCATCACCTTGACAATGCGTAGTTAACCAGTAGGTCGAATCTGGATAGTTGGTTAAAACGTACTCAATAAACTCATCAACGAAATTTGCTGGATTATGATCTTTTGTGAGCAACACTCCGTCAATATCCAGATACATGTTAGCTTTGTTATTCGTCATAGAGTTTAATTATTTCATTATGATCTTATTTACTAAATGCCAAGTTTTGATAGCCATTATGAGATATCCTTTTTTGGTGCCGGGCTACTTTTGACCTAACTGGATTTTTTGCAATTACATCCTTCTTTTCATAAGGCTTCAACATTTCTTCATAATACCCAGCATCAACACCATTGTGATACATACGATCCATAGCCTGGCGATGTATTAAAATAGATTCGGGGTTATTTTGTTGAAACTCATTAATTTTGACTGCCATAAATATCGCAAAAATTAACACAATAATAAATGACGCTAACATTCCTAGAAATGGTGTCATTATTAATCCTAAACTCATAAAACCCAAAATAAAGAATCTTAATCGCGTATCGCTAAATCCACCCATGACTTCTAGATCGTATTTTTGTATCATTTGTTTCATGACCATATTATAGCACGATAAGCAAGAGCGAAATGTGTTTATTTTTTGATAATACTCAGTTTTTCTACACATACAATTGATGCTACTACGGTAACTTTAATATAACTTTCCCGGCTATTTTTATTGTCTGACCCGTACCTCTCTTGTTACGCATAATTGGTGGTTCGGCGAAGAATGCATCCGTCTCATCTAGATTAACTCTAATACTTGAGCGGAATCTGTCATCGTCTCTACTATAAATAAGCTGTTGTGCAAAAGTTTGCTTGACACTACTAGTGTCATGAATAGGTGCTAAAATTGCAATCTCTCTTGGATATATTTTTTCAATTTTATGGATTCGCTTAATAATATCCGACAAATTTATCACTATGTTATTCTCGCCAATTATATGCACTACAAGAGTCGTGTTTTCTAGAGAAGGTTTATTTTTCTTAACGATTTGACCTAATATCGTCTCTCCCCTTGAAAGTAAACACCTAGTTAATTGCACAGGAACCCTACATATATCATATGAAGGTTTACCGTTAAAATCTTTGGATACCAGGCTGTAAATTTCGACATCCGCGGGTTCCTCGTGAGGGAATGATACAAAATGTTTTTCGCCAGTCGCTTTTGTCCACAAAGCAGCCAATATAGCCCCATTGCGAACTTCTCTATAAGCTTTTAATTTATTAATTTCAAGACTATCTATACCGTATCCGCTAACAATATCTTCCCAGTACCTCATATATATGCCAGGCGCAATTTTATCATCAGGCGTAAATAATCTTTCATCCATATGCACATTATACTTTATAATAGCGCTCCATCTTGACAGCCTTGCCGTGCGGCACCGAATTTTGACTCCGTTCGTAAAGTAAAGGAGAAAAAGAATATGTTCAAAGCACAAGAACAACAACAAACTAACACTATCCACAAAACGTGGAGTAATTACGAGACGAAATTATCTAGTCTTTGGCTAACTAACGACCAAGCTAACTACTCGATCTTGACCGAGGCCCTGAAAATAGAGATCGAAAAAATCGACAAAGCCAACTGGCTTGAGCAGCGAATGCGTTGGCAGTTGGAAGACGAGATTAGCGAATCAAGCCTGTGGCAAGATTTGCTGAATTGCGCCTTTGACCACATTGGTTGGGTTGAAGTGATTGAAAAGAATTTCGACTATGTTCGAGTGGTTCTGAGTATGACTAAAACTACTCGCTGCTACCAGTGCTGCTTATCTTTTTATCGCGTTTTATCTATAGAGACGTCTCTATTACTAATTAAAGTTTTAAATGCTTCGGATAAAATATCAAGATCATTTTGATTCATCGCAAACATCACTACCTTGATTTTTGAATTTTGATTATCTTCCGAGAACTCTTTCAGTGCCTCAAAAGCAACTACTGCGGCGTCTTTTTTAGGATAACCATGAATTCCCGTCGACAACATCGGAAAAGCAACCGATTTCATTTCACTTTCTTCAGCTCGTCGTAGAGATTCCCAGTAACAGCTTTTTAAAATATCTGGCTCAGCACTATAATGTTGGCCATAAGCTGGCGTTGGAGTGTGAAT
Source organism: uncultured Saccharimonas sp. (SeqCode) (assembly GCA_964575635.1). Classification (GTDB taxonomy): domain Bacteria; phylum Patescibacteriota; class Saccharimonadia; order Saccharimonadales; family Saccharimonadaceae; genus UBA1547. The sequence continues at coordinate 9,865 of CAZNQY010000031.1, forward strand.
TATATATTTTGCTTTTAATTTAAAGCCCGGCGTAATAATAGCATCGCCAAAATCACAATAACCAATCTTCTGACAAGCTTCGGTAAGCTTTTCCGGTCCAGCCTCTTGAAATATCAAACCGCACAGCCCTCCGCCGCCGCCTAGCGAAGTATTAGCAGGATTGACAATAGCATCTCCGTCAAATTCGATAATATCTCCTAGCCTTGTTTCAACGTGAATCATAATACCTCCGATAATATTTTATGGAATCTTGTTTGTTGGCCATTGCTTGGGAATGGAATGCTTCGCCTATTAGCAATTGGTATGCCGGCATCAATCATTTGTTTATACAAACAATCAAACACGGTGGATTTTACCAAGATAACCCTAGTTGTTTTGTCGCCATACTCACTAATCAATCGCTTTACTTCGTCGATTTTATTTTTTGAATTGCTTGCTATCATCTTAACTCTAACCCGAGACGAGGTTGATTTAGGTAAATATTCATCGACAGCATCAATTAGATAGTAGCCGTCATTCATAAAGCGCTCGAGTATTTCTTTCTTATGCTCCCTTAAATGTTTCACGCCAGCATTAATATCGGGATAAATAGCGCGAATTAAGCCAAGAAAAAGCCAATCATGAGATGTTGTATTTGAGTTATAAAAGAATCTATCGTCACTATCTGGAGTGGCTTCAGCAATAAAAATAATTCTCAAATGACCTGGAAAGAAGCTTTTTCTTAGATTAGGTATGTCCATTTGTTTAATTATAACACTTACCGCTATTGTTCATTGCGTAACCTAACGTAGTCCAAACTATCATTGCTATAGTATGTGAATTAACGCCCTATTTCTATTAGATTTAAACACTCACTGTCTTCCTCATTATAAGGCTTGTACTAATCGCATCAAGGTAGTACAAATCTCCACCTTGACGCGATTAGTCTTAAGCCGTCCTAACTTGACAGAGTGGTCGGTATTAGCACTACTCAGAAAAATAAGGAGTTCTATATAAACAAGGCGTCAGAAAAGATAGCAAAGATTAATGATAAGTTTCGTAAGAGCCGTCAAGGATTTATGGTAGCCAGAGACATATTGGCGTTGCCAGATATCGCCCCTGTGTCATCTATGGTTCGAGATTTTGCAGTGTATTGATATGGCGATTGATGGGTAAAAATTTAGCCCTTCGATTTTGTACAAATCAGGGCACACGGAAGGTTGCTGTGTAACCTCCGCTAGTTTACGAAAATATGTAAACACATTTTCGTTTCACGTCGCTACGCCGAAACATGATCTACGCCCGCTTCGCTGGTAGGTTGTAGTCAGATCTCGTGGATTTCTGCAGATAAAATAAACATGCGAAACGCTGATCTATTTTCTTTGGCAGGTCGTGTTATTAAAAGTTATAACCGTATTAATACCAACCCTCTCTATTAATAAGTTAATTATCACACAGTCGTTACCTATATAGTTCGAATAACATGGTTTTTACGATTATTTTTTTACATATCAACATATATAATACGT
>CAZNQY010000032.1:0-9372 GCA_964575635.1 uncultured Saccharimonas sp. (SeqCode)
GTTTATTTACATACCAAAAATGAAACATCAGTGAGTTTTTTTGAATAATATTTCTTGTTAAAATTATGTATTACGTTTTGTTATTGCCTAAAAATATCAAACCATATATACGTATGTTTATGTTTTATATATTGAGACATAGTCAGCCTAAACTATGTTAGCGTCAGTTTAATAATGTGATGGTTACAACAAATGATAAAAGATATTTATCTCTGTAAAATTAGTTAATTTTGGCTAATGTTGTATTGAAAACAATTTGTTTTGGGGTTGCGATCATTGACATTTTATGATGCTTGTGCTAGTATGAATACAAGCTTTTACAAAAACAAACAAAGCAAAAAACATACTTTAAAAATTAAATTGTACTGCAAATTCCTTAGACGGAAAGTCGGTGACGACAGCCAATTTATGATTGACGTCGCCGATGCTCCGCCTAAAGCGTTGAGCGTATTAGTCTATGAAATATTCACCGCTATGGTTTGAGTATAAATAGATATGTACGACAATATGCTCCCTATGGGAGCGGTCAGTACAACGATCTGCAGTGACAGGTTGTTCGCGGTTCACACGCCCATTATTATTTTTTAGCGGCGTATGCTGCAACCCGAGCGTAAGGCTTGTCACTCAGATTTGTTCAAATTAAAAATTATTTCTGCTATAGTTATTGTAATCATGAAAATGCTTAAGATAATCATAGCTATACTTACTGCAATCAGCGCATGCTCATTGCTATTACTATTGAATTACACCTCGCCAACAGTCAGTGGTCCCTTTGGGATATTGGCTGTTTTTGTTTTTATTTATATATCTTCTTTTGGACTTTTGTCGTTTGCTATATTATTATTTTCATTCGTTCTGAATAAATTATCTGAGTTATTCATGATGCGAAAACCCATTGAAGTTCTCTTGTATTCTCATTGTTGTTATTACTCAACGGTGTTTTCACTAGCGATAGTAATGCTAATAGGGTTAGGCTCGGTCGGTGCGGCTAGTGTGTATGGAGTTTTGCTAATATTGTTTTTTTTGGCAGTTGGCTGTCTATATATCTCAAAAAAAACACAATAGTATATACACAAGCTTGATACTGACGTGCTATAATTACGGATATGAATCCTGAGATTTCTCAACCCAACCTTGGACCCGAAGCGTCTTTAAATGTCGCTTCTAGTGAAAGAATTAATGGGTCGTCGCCTGAATTTCAATTAAGTCCTGAAAAAAAAGAGTTAAATACTTCTGAAAGTGCGTCTCGAGTTGCAGAGATCGATATTACATCTATTTTTCCAACGCCTTCAATTCAAACTGTATCCGAACCTATAATTTCGGCAGTTGTTAATGATAATCCGCATATTGCCGCCAATATCGATAATATTGAAGATGAGTGGGTTAAAAAAGCTCGAAAGATTGTCTCGGAAACCAAAGAAGAGCCATATCTTCAAAGTAAAGAGGTGGGGAAGTTACAACGCGACTATATAGATAAACGTTTCGGAAGGGAGTTGGGTGCTGCGAATTAATCGGCATCCGAGGGAATTGTAATAATATGTTGGGTGTGATTATTACAGTATTGGTAGTTGTAGTCGTAGGTGTTTTTTTGGCGATTTTTGTATTTTCGCAGTACCGAAGAACTCTTCGCGAAGCCAAGAATTACGAACGTGGCCTAAAAATGGTGCCGATGTATATTCATATACCACCGTCAACTGACGATCTTGAAAGTAATGGTCGCGACGAAAGAGATTATACGGAAGAAGTTCTCTCGCAAGGCCAAGTAATGTATAACATTATTTCTAGTACTGCCACTAAGGGCTTCAAAAGTCAGGTTTATGGGCAGCGGCATATTTCTTTTGAAATTATCGCACACGAAGGTTTGGTTCACTACTATATTATTGTTCCTTATATATTAATAGACACAGTTAAGCAGGCGGTGATTGCTGCTTACCCATCAGCAAGGCTCGAGGAAGTTGAAGAGCGAAATATATTTAGTCAGGCAGGAAAGTTAAGCGGCACAATCGGCGGTGAATTTAATCTAAAGAAAGAGTATGTGTATCCGATTGCAACTTATCAAGAAACCAAAAGAGATGCATCCCGAGCGATATTAAATGCTTTGTCGACTGCAACTCGTGATGATGGCGTAGCAATTCAATTGATGATTCGTCCTGCAACTGAATCATGGACAAAGAATTCGGTTTTTGCTGCAAATAAAATCAAAAAAGACAAAGGTTCAAAGAAAAATAAGTTGGGCGTTGGCGCAATTTTAAGTGCGCTAGTAAAGCCGCCAGAACAAAAGGATACAAAACCCGAGGATAAACAGCTCAGTTCACTAGAGCAAGGTTTGGTTGACTCTATAGAAGAAAAAACAAGATATCCAGGTTATGAAACTTTAATTCGTGTTGTTGTGTCCTCAAATACGGCAGCAAGGTCGCAAGCGTTATTAAAAAATATCGTTGCGGCTTTTTCGCTTTTTGATTCGCCAGTTAATAACGGACTTAAATTTAGTATGACTAAAAATGTTGAAGAATTAGTTACTGCATATATATTTAGATTCTTTCCGCAAAATATTAAGCATAATATATTAAATAGCGTTGAATTGGCTACGATATTTCATTTACCTAATCAAAAAAATATTCCAACGTCTCAGGTTCAACGTCAGATGGTCAAGCAAGTTGATGGTCCGACTTTAATTGTCGAAGACGGTTTGTTACTTGGATATAATGAATTCCGTGGTGTGAAAAAACAAATTCGGCTTAGTATTAATGACCGCAGGAGACACGCGTACTTTATTGGTCAGACAGGGACAGGAAAGTCAAATTTATTAGAGAACTTAGCTTTTCAGGATATGATGGACGGCAAAGGATTTGCTTTTATTGATCCACACGGAGACTCGGCGGAGAAGTTGTTAGGAATTGTGCCAAAAGAACGATTAGAAGATGTTATATATTTTTGTCCGGGCGATATGGAATATCCGTTAGGATTAAACCTTTTTGAATTTGAAAACCAAGATCAACGAGACTTTTTGATACAAGAATCAATCGCGATGCTATATAAACTATATGACCCAGGACATACAGGTATTATTGGCCCTAGGTATGAACATTGGTTTCGCAATGCCGCTCTTACTATTATGAGTGACCCGAATGGCTCGACATTTATCGATATCCCTCAGGTATTTAATGACCAAGCCTTTACGGATGAGAAGTTGAAATATGTCACCGATCGAACTGTTTTGGATTTCTGGAATAAAGAGATGGCTCAGACTAGCGATGCAAACAAATCTGAAGTTTTAGGATGGTTTGTTAGCAAGTTTGGCGCATTTTTATCTAACGAAATGATGCGTAATATACTTGGTCAGACAAAGAGCGGTTTTAATTTGCGCGATATTATGGATAATAAAAAGATTTTATTAGTCAATCTATCAAAAGGCAAGACAGGGGAGCTGAATTCGCAATTGCTCGGTATGATTTTTGTTATGAAATTCCAGGCGGCGGCTATGGGACGAGCAGACATTCCAGAAGACCAACGTGAGGACTTCGCGCTTTATGTTGATGAGTTTCAGAACTTTGCAACAGATTCATTTGCTACTATTTTGTCCGAGGCTCGAAAGTATCGTCTTAATTTGATACTTGCGAATCAATTTATGTCGCAGTTAACCGACAATATCAGAGAAGCAATACTCGGTAACATCGGTACTGTGATAAGCGGGAGACTAGGTATTACGGATGCAGAAATGCTGCAGAAAAAATTCGCACCAGTGTTCGATGCCGAAGATCTTACTAAATTGCCTAATTATCAGACTATTACATCGGTCCTTATAAATGGAGTGCCATCGGCTGCATTTAGTATGTCTTTATTGCCACCAATGGTAAAGCCAAATCCAGAATTGCAAACAGCTATTAAGAGGTTGTCTGCGGCGAAATATGGTAAGCCTAGGGCTGAAGTCGAAAAAGAAATCTTTGCGCGTCTGGGGGCGGGTGATGCGGCGAAAAAGGCTAAGCAAGAGGCTGCTAGAAGACCGCTCGATACTAGACCTAATACTTTTGACCTTGGCTCGGGTAACCAAGCCAGTAGCTCGTCTTTTTTGGATGATTGGCTCGCAAAACGACAACAAATTAATGATCAAAAACCACAAGAAATAAAAAAAGTTGAACAAAATACTTCTTCGAGTATTGCCAGGGAAGATGTCAGGAAGATACAAGTGTCTTTTCCTGAAGATACAGCATTACACGTTCGTGATCAACAAAGTAGTGACGATGTTTCGATTAGCCTAAGATAATTATTGTTTTTTATAAAGCATTGCAGAAAACAAATCAAAAACTATGCCGATAAACCAGCCAGAAATAAAGAATAGTGCGAATTCCGATCCCGATAGGCTATACGCATATTGTTTTGCAAAAAAATAACAAAAAGACATGCCTAGAAAAGCGAAGATTGATCCGATTGCTATCGGATTTGGCCTGAATAACGTACTTGCAAATATGTTAGTTAACGAATCAACAGGGCTAAAGTGGAGCAGCTTACTTAGAAGCCTGTTTATCAAAGGCATTTCTTTTTGTATCGACAATAAGGTTTTTTTGTAAGATTCTTTCTTTCTTTTTTTATCGATAAACGAGCTACGAGCAATTTTTTTCTCTTGTAACGCTCTACTTTTTTTCAACCGTGCATTTTCGGCAATTAATTCCATATCCCTAGGAGAGAGTGAGTTTTGGTTATTTTGCTGCATAATTATATTGTTCCTGCGTTACTTTCGTGTCTTATTTGCTTGATTTCGCGATTAATTTGTCGTGTTTTTACGTAAAGTAATACAGCAATAATTAGAACAATTAGTGACAAGCTGATAGCTTTGATAGGTGCTAATTCTGGGAGTTGTTTAGCTGTTGATTCGATATTTTTGATGATTGGGCAATTAATGTTCATATCTATTTTATTTCCGAAAACGTACGATGATTTGCAGTCATATGATTCCGGATAGAATGTTGCCTGTGCTGTTCCAGGGATTTCGTCGAGAATCTTTAATATATATGTCTTGGTGGCGGATGTTTTTGGTGGAATAGTTATATTCGCCCAAAGTAATGTATTCGATGTATCATCCAAGACGCCGTCGCCTTCATCTATCAATTCTGCATATTCAAGAGTATCAGCAAGTCTTAGCTTGGGTTTCGTATTGATAATATCCGTAGTAGTATTTTCTATTATAATTGTTGAACTTATTTGATCACCAGGTTGTTGAATGACGTTTGCCGCTGGGGTGTTCCCTTGGGATAAATTAGTGGCGGTAGTCGATAAAGTTAAGCCTTTGATACATTGCGGCTGTTTGGAATTGCTGCAAGTACTTGGATCTGTCCCGTAGCCGCGATCGATCATATCTGCGACGCTTGCCGCGTTAGATGATTCTGGTGGTCTGAGGATAGTAATTGACTGAACCAGGATAGCGAGTATTAGAAACAGAAGACCAATTTTTCTGGTTAATTCATCTCTTTTTGTTTTTTTTGAATATGCAATAAGTTGTCCGATTGCTGACGGACTGAAAGCTATATCTGAAACAATTTTTTTGAATGACATGTTTATTTTTGAGAATACCTCTTATGAATGACTTTAGCATAAGAAACATGTTCAAAGCAATAGCTTGAGTGAACACAAATTATCCGTTATAATGATGACATTGTAAATAGCTAGATCAGTCTGACGGCGGATAGGGAGTTCATAGTGATTAAACAAAAAGTCGATAATTCTTACGACGGATCGCAAATTCAAGTTCTTGAAGGTTTGGATCCAGTACGCAAACGTCCCGGAATGTACATCGGTAGTACGGGTTATGATGGTGTACATCATTTAATTAAAGAAATTGCAGATAACTCAATCGATGAAGCAATCGCAGGATACGCTACTAGGATTGATGTATATATTCAAAATGACGGCGGGCTTCGTGTTGTAGACGATGGCCGTGGTATTCCAATTGATATTCACCCTAAAACTGGTAAGAGTACGCTAGAGACGGTACTTACGGTGCTACACGCTGGTGGTAAGTTTGGTGGCGGTGGCTATAAGGTGTCATCTGGTCTTCACGGTGTTGGGTCAAGCGTCGTTAACGCTCTGTCTGATCGTTTGATTGCTGAAGTAGTTAAAGACGGCCAACTGTATCGAGTTGAATTTGAACGCGGCGTAACGCTATCTCCTATGAAAAAGGTTGGCAAAACCGATAGGCCAAGTGGAACATCAATTACATTCTATCCAGACCCTACAATCTTTAAAGAAACTGTAACTTTTGACTACGAATGGGTAGTTAACTATCTTCGTCATCAAGCATACCTGACTAAGGGCGTCTTTGTGGCTGTAAAAGATGAGCGTACTAATGAACGCGCAGCTTTTTATTTTGAGGGTGGCATTCAAAGTTATGTAAAGCACTTAAATGTCGGTAAAGATATCGTTAGCGATAGTATTTTTTATGTCGAAAAGCAAGTTGAAGATACGGCGATAGAAATCGCGATTCAATATAATGATACTTTCGTTGAACTTGTTAAACCGTTTGCGAATAACGTATTAACGATTGACGGCGGAACTCACTTAGTTGGTTTTAGGTCTGGTTTGACTCGCGTTATCAATGATTACGCAAGAAAGAGTGGATTGATCAAAGAAAAAGAAGAAAACTTGAGCGGTGATGATATCCGTGAAGGTTTGACTGCGATTATTTTAGTTAAAATTCCCGATCCTCAATTCGAAGGTCAAACCAAGAATAAGCTAGGTAACCCAGAAACTCGTCGTTATGTTGAACAAGTTATGAATGAGCATTTTGCTTATTATCTTGATGAAAATCCAGCTACTGCCAAGAAAATTGTCGGTAAGGCACTTTTGGCTGCTCGCGCACGAAAAGCTGCTCGTGCTGCACGTGACAATGTTATTCGCAAAGGCGCACTTGACGGTTTTAGTTTACCGGGTAAATTAGCTGACTGTTCGAGTAAAAACCCAGCCGAATCAGAAATCTATATTGTAGAGGGAGATTCAGCGGGTGGATCCGCTAAATCGGGTCGTGACAGTAAGACCCAAGCTATTTTGCCACTTCGTGGTAAGGTATTGAACGTTGAACGCGCTCGAATTGATCGTATGCTTGGCAATAATGAAATTGTCAGCTTGATTAAGGCCTTTGGTGTAGGAATTGGCGACCAATTTGACATATCGGGCCTACGTTATCATCGAATTATTATCATGACCGATGCCGACGTCGACGGAAGTCACATCGCAACACTTCTTATGACATTTTTCTTTAGATATATGCGTGAAGTAGTTGACGGTGGTTATATATATCTAGCTAAACCGCCACTATTCTTGATTCGTGTTGGTACGAAAAAAACATACGCCTATAGCGATGAAGAACGTGATGCGATAATTGATCAATTGATCAGTGAACGCAAAGAAAAAGGCGTCAAGATTGAAGAAGGCGCTGATCGAATTAAGCAAGCAGGTGTTACCATGTTACAGCGATACAAAGGTCTTGGTGAAATGGATGCCGAGCAGCTTTGGGATACTACAATGAACCCAGAGAATCGCGTTCTAGTTCAGGTTCGTGTCGAAGATGCTGAAAAGGCAGACGCAATTTTTACAAAGTTAATGGGTGATCAAGTTGATCTTCGAAAGAGCTTTATCCAAGCTGGTGCGAAGTCGCTAAATCTTGAGGAGTTGGATATTTAATATGAACGAAGAAGATAATAATTTACCAGTTATTGAAGGTGACGTTGTTGTTGACACAACGCATTCCCGAATTGTAGAAAATCGAACCGTTGAAGATGTGATGGAAGATAGTTTCCTTCGTTATTCAATGAGTGTGATTATTGATCGTGCACTCCCAGACGTACGCGACGGACTTAAACCAGTTCATCGCCGTATTCTTTTTTCGATGGGCGAACAAGGACTCCGACCAGGCAGTAAGTTCACGAAGTCTGCTCGTATCGTCGGTGACGTTATGGGTAAATATCACCCACACGGTGATAGTGCGATTTACGATTCTATGGTTCGTTTGGCTCAAGATTGGACAATGCGCTATACGCTAGTTAATGGTCAGGGTAACTTTGGTTCTATGGACGGTGATCCAGCAGCCGCCAGTCGATATACCGAGGCTCGTCTGGATAAAGCGGGTAACGAATTATTGATCGATCTCGATAAAGATACAGTTGATTTTCGCGATAACTACGACGGATCCGAACGAGAACCAGTGGTGTTGCCAGCGAAATTACCAAACCTTCTTTTGAATGGTCAGATTGGTATTGCGGTTGGTATGGCGACTAGTATTCCGCCACACAACCTTGGTGAACTTGTCGATGCCTGTATTCATATGATAGACAATCCAGAGACGACGACTGTTAATGATCTCTTGAAATATGTAAAGGGTCCAGATTTCCCAACTGGTGCGATTGTTTACGGTGGCGCGCCGATGAAGCAAGCTTACCAAACTGGTCGCGGTAGCGTAATGATTCGTGCCGTTGCAAATATTGAAGAAAACAAGCGCGGTCGCAGTCAGATTATTGTGACTGAAATGCCTTTTGGTGTAAATAAAGCAACACTCATTGAAAAAATTGCGGAACTTGTTAAGGACAAAAAGATTGTTTCTATTAGCGATCTTCGCGATGAAAGTGCTCGTGGTGTAATTCGAATCGTTATTGAACTTAAAAAAGATGCATATCCAAAGAAAGTTTTGAACCAACTTTATAAGCTAACTGCACTTCAAACTAGTTTCCATTACAACATGTTGGCTTTGATTGATGGAATTCAACCAAGAATTCTTGGTATTCAAGAAATTCTTAATGAATTTATCAAACACCGTCAGATTGTCGTAAGGCGTCGTACGGAATATGAATTAAGGAAAGCAAAAGAACGTGCTCATATCTTGGAAGGTTACAAGATTGCTCTTGATAATATTGACGAAGTGATCAAGATTATTCGTGGTAGCAAGACCAGTGATGAAGCTGAACTTGCATTGATTGCACGATTCGGCTTGTCAGAAATTCAGGCAAAATCAATCTTGGCGATGCAACTACGCCGCCTAACTGGCCTAGAACGTGCTGCTATTGAAAATGAATTGAATGAATTACTTACTTTGATTGCAAAACTTGAAGCAATTCTTGCCGATGAAAAAGAAATTTTGCGTATCATCAAAGAAGAGCTTCTTGAAATGAAAGAAAAATATGGCGATAAGCGCCGCAGCAAGATTATTAATAATGAACTTGGTAAGTTTAGTGATGAAGAATTAATCCCAGAAGAAGACAGTATTATCTTGCTTACGAGCGAAAACTACATCAAGCGTACTCTTGCAAGTGAATATCACAGGCAAAATCGTGGCGGTAAAGGCAAGCGTGGAATGACTACTAAAGAAGAAGATATCATCAACCAGCT
>CAZNQY010000033.1:0-9310 GCA_964575635.1 uncultured Saccharimonas sp. (SeqCode)
ATTTGATAGTTACTGGAACTACATCGACGCAAGGCCCAGTTACTATGGGCGGTTTATTGACCGTTAGTGACAATGTTAACATATCTGGTAATTTGTCAGTTGGCGGCACGCTTTCTATGGGTGCTTTTCAAACTAATACATTAACAGTTGGCGGTCATATAACAACACGCGGCAATGCACCGGGGCTTACAAAAGGTGGTGGATTAGGTGCGATTGACACGGTTTCTATCAGTGGTAGCGATACGGCAGGTACTGTAGCGGTAAATATTGGTACAACGACGCGCAGTGGAATTGTAGCTAACGTGACATTTGTAAATGCTTATTCTGGAACGCCACGAGTCGTAGTTACGGCTGTTGGTCCAGGCGCTACAGATGTTTATGTTAACCGAAATGCCAATGGATTTAGTATTGGCGTTGGTTCAATTGTCAACGGCGGTCACGCTTTTGATTATATTGTGGTGCAGTAACGTTCGTAAAAGCCTGTATTCGTCAAGTGATATATCTTTTTGTCTTAATATGATTAGTGAAAATTATAAGTCTATATTCGCAATAAACTAATGTTTAAATTTTTAAAATTGAATATTTCTAATTGTCGTCGGAAATTCAAAGTTGAGCCGCCGAACTATTGAATATTTTGTAATGTTATGGTATAATATATAGATTAGCTTATGTTGAATCATAGCTAGGTACTTACACACATCAGAGGGGGGATTGGCTATGTTTAAAAGAGTAATTGCTTTACTATGCTTTGTCTTGCTTTGTTTTGGTCTTATTGGATGTTCGGAGAAAGAAAATGACGAATCGGGGTTTTCTTTTAGTGAGCTCGGTTATGAAACCGTAGCAGTCAACGACGATGTAAGGTCTATGGTTGAGTCTATGAGCCGAGAATTTAAGACTATGGACAAAAACGACATGACGGCACTAACCTCGTTCGTCAACAAATGGGAAGAAAAACTCAAGAAATACAATCTCAGTATTGTAGGCGAGATGAGTGGATCTGTTGATGAAAAAGCAAAATTTCTCGACTATGGTTTTTACCTTAGGTTTATGTATGACGAAACAGGAAAGCCGGTTATGATTGTAAGCGATGTTTACGGCAAGAAAGTCGTAGACATAGACGGCAATAAAATGATGGTATATGCTGTGGGTGATATCATAAATTCAAATGATATGGCTGCAGGAATGTACTACTCTAAGGGGATATCACTGGTTAGTGTCAATAAAGCACTTCAATATTCGGGTTATGATAATCCAAATAACGGATGGGATGGCGACACTAGTATGAAAACGAAGATTGGTGACTATCTAGAAAATTCCGAATACCACGAATCGCAGCATCAAGTTGATCTTGCTTGCCAATATGGCGACAATGGTCGATTGGATGCAATCCGTGAATTAAGGGCGATGCTTCGTTCTGTGATTTCTTGCAATAATAAAATATTTGCAGCAAATCACATTATTAGCATGCTTGATCCGATTTATTCTGGTTTTCCACACCAACAATCGGCGATAATATTAAGAGATGAAATATTAGGGGGCGAGTTGTCGTCGGATTTGATCATCAAAAACGCTCAATCTGCGTTTGATGAAACAAGCAAAATGCTTGAGTCTCTGAATTAATAATGTGTAAATTGAGAGGTCTTGGACCTCTTTTTTTTATATATTCACAAACAACATTACATGGTTATCGCGCACGGTGACGATGCCGTTAGTTATAGGCACGATGGTTGGTTCGGTAGCTTTTGGTGCGATGATGGCGATTTCGCCGGGTGTCAAGATGGAGAAAAAGTCGGCGTGATCTGGCAAAATATCAAAATCCCCGATACGGTTGCTGGCTGAAACGACTTCGGCTGGGCCGTCAAAATACAAATTAAACGGCGCGCGGGCGATAACGTATAGCTGGCCAGTTTCGGGGACTTTCTTTTCCATTACTTGCTTTCTTTGTCGAGTGGATTAGAATTAACAATATCTTCGATGCCGTCCAAAGTTTGCTCGAGAGTAAAATACTGACCTGGTCGACCACTAAAGCGTTCAGCGACCGAGAAATCTTGGTTGAAATAATCAATCAGCTTTTTGGCACGGCGATAGTCGGCGCGGTCTTCTGGCGACAACTCGTTTTCACCGACGATAGCGATAATATTTTTGAGCGAGTCGTACTTTTGCATAATTGATTGCGCGCGACCAGCTAATTTATAGTGGCGTTCGCCAACAATTTGCGGCGTTAGCAGGGATGATGTCGTTTTTAATAGGTCGACAGCTGGACGAATACCAGTTTCGGCAACAGAACGCGAAAGCACTAGGACGGAGTCTAGCTGCTGCGAAATAGCTTGCACGGCTGGGTCGGATAAGTCGTCAGCTGGGATATAGACGGCCTGGACGGATGTGATTGTACCTTTTTCAGTCGAGGATAGGCGGTCCTGGAGTCGTCGAAGCTCGGCAAAAACCACTGGCGAATATCCACCTTCGGATGGAATTAAACCTAGGTTTGTGGAAAGTTCGGTAAGTGCTTGGATATGACGATAAATATTGTCGACGAAAAACAGAATGTCTTTGCCTTCCTCATCACGGAAATATTCAGCAGCCGTAGCAGCAGCTGGCCCAACCATCGAACGAATTGCTGGCGTGCTGTCCATTTGACCAAAGAACATGACCGTGTTTTTTAACACGTCAGTTTCTTTTAGGGTTTGATAAAGTTCGTTACCTTCACGAATACGCTCTCCGACACCACAGTAGATTGATAAACCTTTGGCGTTGCTAGTAACGTTGTGAATCATTTCCATCGTAAGGACGGTCTTGCCGACACCAGCACCGCCGACAATGCCGATCTTTCGCCCTTTGACGAACGGAGTTAGAAAGTCGATGACTTTGATGCCAGTTTCGAGCAATTCCAATTTAGTGCTGTGTCGATAACTCTTGGTACCTTTTGGCTCACTTACGATGCGTCGCATATCAGTGACTGGCTCGCCCTTATCGAGTGGTTCGCCCAGGGCATTAAATACTCGGCCAAGGGTTTTTGGTCCAACTGGTACAGAAACTTTAGTGTTTGACCTGATAACTTTTTCGCCGCAGCTTAGAACTTGGCTATTTGTTAAATTCAAACAAACAGCAGTGCCTGGTTTGAAAAAACTAACTTCTAAAAAGACTTCTGGGTGATCTTCGACAATTAGTAATTCTTTGATATCAGGTGTTTCGCCAGTAATCGAAACTTCAACGGTTAGTCCGCGAAGAAGTTTAATTGCGCCAACTCGGGCACCTGTGATTTTTTTGGATTCTTTGGTTTTCATCGTTGTGCTCCTGCGCGTTTATGTTTCCCTTTTAGACTGATCAAGACTTCACGAAGTCGGCGGTCGCTTTCGTAACGTTTGGCCCTGTGGAACTCTAGGTTATAGGCACCGAGCATTTCGCCAGCTCGTTTTTTGGCGACAGCCATGGCGTTGAAACGACTAGCGGCCTGGGCGAGTGATGATTCCAAAATAGTTTGCGATAGCGCCAGTGTCATCATAGTTATTTCCATTTGGTCAGCGATTTCTTCCAGTCCTGGTTCGAAGATAGTGTTTTCGGCGGTCATGGCGTCTTCTTCGGCTTCTTCACTCATCGTTCGCATACTCATAACGAGGTCGATCGATTTGATGTCTTGGATGCCTAGTGATACATATTCTTCATAGTAAACAATCGTTTGTGAATAGTCCAATATGGCGTCAATAACTGGACTGACGTCAATATAGCTTTCGGACTCTGGGACTTGAAAAAAACGTACATAGGGAATGCCGCGCTCGGTAAGTTGCGATGCGCCGTGTGATCCAAGAACGATAATGTCAGTGTTGTTTGCGTCGTAACTTTTGAGCATGGTCTCGATTAAACGTTGGTCGATGTCGCCGCTAAGTCCAGCTTCGGCGGTAATTAGTACGAAGACTTTTTTAAGTTGTCCGTTACCAAGTTCGCGATTAGTGATTCGGGTGGTAGGGTCAAAGCGAATTGAACTATAGCGCTGCCATAATAATTGAAAGAACTCTTTTGATAATTCTACTTTGTGCTTGACCTTGGCGACCTGGTTACTGGCCAAGCTTTCAAACACCCAGGTCAAGTCCTGAACGGTAGTGATCTGACCAGCTTCTTTCTCGATTAAACTAGCTCTTCGCATCTTTTGATCCTTCGCTAGGGGCTTCGGCTGCTGTTTCTTCTGTTGTTTCATTAACAATAGTAGAGACTGAATGCTTTTTGATTAAACTAGCTTCAATTTTGTCCAAATCTTTTTCGTCTTTAACGTCACCAGCTAGTTTTTTGACGTCAGCCTTGATGGCTTTTGTGTCTAGTGTCATGTCGCTATCACTCAAAAAGACAGTTTCGAGCATTAATTGTTGTTCGGTGACAGAGTGAAGTTCGTCGGGTGGTTGGAATAAGATTTCGAAAATACGTTTACCAATTGCCATATCGTTGGCGGTTTCTTTGGATAACTGCGAACTAAAGTGTGAAAACTCTTCGGCTTGGTGATATTTGGCGATCGCTTTGAAAAGCCCCGATGATAAACGACGTTGACGAGTAGTTTGGGCTTGACCACCGACACGCGAAACCGAAAGTCCAGCATTAACGGCAGGACGAATACCTTTTTGGAAGATTTCGACGTCAAAGATAATTTGTCCGTCAGTAATTGACATAACGTTAGTTGATAGGTAGGCGGTGATATCATTGTTTGGCGTCAAAATAACTGGCAGTGATGTCAGAGTTTTGCCGTTGGTTAGTAATTTTCCAGCACGTTCGAGTAGGCTGGAGTGAGCATAGAAGATATCGGCTGGATAGGAATCACGGCCTGGGTCGACTTCTTGCAAGAGTGACAATTGACGGTAGGCTTCGGCGTGGCTACTAAGGTCATCGTAAATAATAATCACATCTTCGCCGTTATACCAAAGATATTCGGCCATGGCGCAGGCAGCATAGGGCGCTAAATAAGATTGAGTTAACGAATCAAAGATATCAGCTAACACCACGATTGTGTGTTTCATAGAACCCGATGCCTCGAGTTCAGTTAATAGATGTTCGATGTCGACTTTGCGCTTCCCGATCAGAACATAAACTACGATACGATCAGTGCCGTTTTGGTTGGCGCTAAGCTGCCCCAGGAAAGTACTTTTACCAGATTTACTATCGCCCAGGATTGCGATACGCTGACCAAGTACGATTGGGAAGAAGCTGTCAACGGCTGTAACGCCGCTCTCTAATTGATCTTTGAGCATTATACGATCCATAATTCCAGGCGCAGGATTGAAAACGCCAGATGTGGCTGAAGTTTTGATCGGGCCTTTGCCATCAAGTGGTTTTCCAGTCGGCGACACGACGCGTCCGATCAAGCCTTTGCCGACTGGAATGCTCAGAATATCGTTTTCGACAACTGCAAGTGTACCCAGAGAAATGTTTTCAGTATCAACGTTAAACAAAATTACGCGATCGCCACTAGTTTCGCGCACCATACCCCGTTGCCCGTCTTCGAATAGTACACTCGCGCCAACTCTGACGCCGTCCAGACCTTTGACTTCGATGACGAAACTATTTACGGCCACGACTTCGCCAGTCAGGTTGTTATTATCGACTAAACGTTGAAAAGTTGGATTATCGAACATTATCTAGTACTCCCAAGAAATTTTTACGTTCAGCCAGGATTTTGCGCCTAAATGACCAGTCAAAAATACGGCTACCGTATCTGACTACCATGCCGCCAAGGATGTTGCTATTAAATTGAAAGTTAACCAAAATGTCTGGTGATAGATTTTTTCGGCACCAGCCAACGATATCTTTTTTAATGGAATTTGGAGCAGGCGCTGCCAAAATAACATGAATTGACGGTGCGATTTTTGAATGATGTTCAAGTTCGCTGATTAATTGATCCAGATTAGTCGCATTGACGCCTTTTTTGACCTGTAATTCCCTGAGAAGTTGTGATGCGCCAATCGACAGCATCGGTTCTTCGGTTATTTTTTTGGTCGCGTGCAATTGCTTTTTCATCGCTTCGTGCGAAAACCACTTTTCATAATCACGAAGTTCGTCAATTACAGACGTTAGGTCCTGGGGTGATGCAATATAATCTGGTAAATTAAGCTTCATCGCTAATACCTTTTATTAATTCTGCTTTATTTTCGTCCAGAAGTTTCATCAAATAATCGTTCTGCGCGCCTAAATCTACGTTATGTCCAAGAGTTTCGATTAAAAATGATGATACTGCGTCAGATAATTTACTGTCAATTTGAGCGATGCGTCGAGCTTTTTCAGTAGTAACTTCCGCTTCCATTTTAGCTTCCAATTCTTGCTGGCGCTGAGCTAATTTTTCTTCGATAATCACTTGATGTTTAGCAATTTCAACTTCGGCATTTAGCATCGAGCTTTCGGTCTGTTTGCGCAATTTATCCAAACTGTCACGATATCGTTTGGTTTCGTCGTTAACGATAGCAGTACTGAACTTTTCGATTTGTTTGTCGATTCTTTCGGTAATTATACCCAGGTCGTGTTCAAGTTCGCGCGAAGATCGGTCCATAACCGCCTGAAACTTAGCCTGAGACTGTTCAAGTAAATGTTCGCGAATAGCACTTGGCAAATGCATTGACTGATCGGTTGGTTTTTTTACTAATTTTGGCTGTGGCTTAAAATGCGCGTAGGCATGCTGAATAGCCAGCGTTAAAACTATACCAATGATGAATATATTAATTGCTAGAAAAATTTGTAATAAAGTAGGGTTCATAATTTTACATCCTTGTTAATACTAAATAAATTGCCGAAACGCCAACTGCTAAAATTACCAAAACCAGGGCTGATAATTGAACCAGATCACGATAGATAGCAGACTGCGACATTGGATTGCGACCAACGGAAATAATACTACTACGAACCATTGAAAAGATTAGACTGGCAACTACCAATATCATAATGATAAATATGACCAAGCTAATGATAATCGGTAGTGTACTGACACTACGACCAGCTAGGGCATTAGCGACGTTCTGGATAGCCGATGGAATAATAGTTTTGTCTGGTTCTTTAAAGAAGAAGGCGACGCTTACTAGTAAGGGTACGGTGCCAACCTTGAAACTGTGCGATGCGCCTGTACTGTCTTTATATGACTGTTCGCTCGGGTTATTCATTGATCCTTCGGCAATACCGATAACTCGTACGTTGCCAGTAGCTTTCATACCTACACCAGATACTGGTGATGCCGTAATATGATCGCCGCGTTCGATAGTTCCGTTGATGTCTGACACTAAAACTTGAACCGTACCGCTAGTGACAACTTGAACTTGCGTTCCAGTGCCATTTGATAATGATAGGAGTGAGTCATCTTGATGAACGGTAACCCCCAGGATATTGTCGGCATTACTGCTGTTTGCAGCTATGACTTGGTCTGATGTGTTTTCGGCAAGTGATACGATTGAACCAACGGCAAGTTTTTCGGTACTTGAATAGCCCTGGGATATTGTTGATGTTGCAAAAGTAACAACATTAGGCATTAAACTAAAAACGCAAATTAACGCGCTAATAAATAAACCGCGTCGCATAAACAAACAGGCGTTTTTTGATCTGAAAAGATTTATACCCAACTCCTTTTTCTAAAGTATAACAAAAAAGCTTAGGCTTATCTACTGAAAACGTGGTATTATAGTATTTGTTAAATAGGATTTAATAAATAAATTATGTCAAATCAGAGTACGTATGGATTTACAGTTCTCGAACTAGTAGTAGCAATCGTTATTACTGGAATCGTGGCTGTAGTATCGTTCATCGGCTAAGATAAACAAAAAAGCAACACGAAAATAGCTATCTATTATCGTGTTGCTTTTTATTTTGTGATATTTCCGAACTGATTATATCTGATAATTTGAGCGGATTTTTGCTTTTCGATACTTAACATATCGTCGCAGTTTCCTGGTGTTTTAAACGCGACCATTTGATCGCTACAGACTTTCAAACTTGAATCGCTACTCGCGAACAAACTCTGTCCAAACATCAAGAAATTGGTTTTGACGCCGATCAAATCCAAAATTGTCGGCATAACATCCAAATTCGTGCCTTTATTTGCATAAACTTGTCCGCTAGTTTCGTTTGGCAATTTGATAAACAATGGGACTTCTTTGCCTTGCACTGACTCTGGGTTATAACTGATTGATCCAGCCTGGAAGCTGCCAAGCACAGGGGTGTGGTCACCAAAAACCAAGATTAGTGAGTCTTCATATAATTCATCTGCCTTTAGTTTTTCAAAGAATTTACCCAATTGTTGGTCGACATAGCTCATGTTTTCTAAATATCCACCAACCTGATCTGGATAATCGCTCAGGTTTATGTCCAAGTTTTTCATATTGTCGTTTGTTAGAAACGGTGTGTGAGAAGTTAAGGTAATGACATAGCTAAAACTTGGCTTGGCTTGTTGTTTTAAATAGTCAGCTGTCTCAGCTAAAAACGTTGCGTCATTAAGACCCATATTGATTTCGCCACCCT
This sequence comes from uncultured Saccharimonas sp. (SeqCode), assembly GCA_964575635.1. GTDB lineage: Bacteria > Patescibacteriota > Saccharimonadia > Saccharimonadales > Saccharimonadaceae > UBA1547. Next base: position 8,476 of record CAZNQY010000033.1, read on the forward strand.
TGGAATAATTATCAGCGGCATAAAATTTCTGGTAACCTAATGACTTCATGGCTACGTCACGATTCCAAAAGTTACGATTAAATCCGTGATAAACGTTGGCACTGTAGTTAATTTGGGTCATTACTTTCGCTAAGCTTGTAAAGTTATCTTGACCGTATCGTACAAAAGTTGCCGCATCGTCGAGCGGGAACATTGATGTGTTTACGACCAAGTCAGTATCGGATGTATGGCCCGCGCCGATTATAAATCGGTTGTTCGGAAAAAACTGCGTCTCTTTGGCTAGTTTATTTAGGTTTGGAGTTATTTCTTTACCATTAATTGTTTGGTCTATTACGAAACCGCCCAGTGATTCGACTTGAATCATGATGATATTTTTGCCTTTTGCAGTGCCAGTCAAGCTATTAGTAGTTGCGGTTGGTTTATTTTCGTTGACCCATTTTTGGAGCTTACTAATTTCTTCTGATGAAAGAGTTGTGGTTTCTTGGATGATGAAACGAGAAATATCAACAATATGTGCACCAATAATTCCAAGGTATTGTGCAGTAGCTTTGCTGTCGTAGCTTTTTTCGATCATGTCGTTGATTTTTGGAATACCGACATGGGCAATTGAAAATCCTAAGAATACAAACGATAAAATTATTACGCTAAAATCAGCGAACTTATTGTTATTGGGTAATTTAGCGGCATTCTTTTTGATAAATTTTTTAATGTAATTTCTGAAAATAACCACAAAAAAGATATCAATAAATAGCAATAGCAGCCCAGGATGCAGTAGAGCAACTATTGCTGGGATTACACCACCAGCTTCGCCAGCTGAACCAATCAAACCCATTGA
>CAZNQY010000034.1:0-9204 GCA_964575635.1 uncultured Saccharimonas sp. (SeqCode)
ATTTATGATAGTTTTTGTGTTGTAATGGTAATGGTTAAATAAAACATAAAAAATAATGATTAAATCGTTTTTATATAAAATCTTTGAAGCTCGTCATTTTTGGCGATATGCATCTTTCAGTGAAATAGCTGAACTTTATATTTCACGCACTATGCGTGTGATTGCGATGAATATCGTTGCTGGTTTTACCTCTGTCTATTTGTATGAAGAAGGCTATACTCTATCTTTTATCATGAGTTTTTGGATGTGCTATTACATTTTTCGAATGGCGCTAGCATTTTCTTCGGCGCGAGTTGTAGCGTATTTTGGTCCGAAACATGCGATCTTATTTAGTAATTTAATTTATGTGCCTGCATTAATGTTCTTGGGCTTGATGGAGCATTTTGGAATTGTCAGTATTGTTCTTTGGGGTGTGTTTATGGCAATTTCGACGTCACTATATGCGAACGGTTTTATGGTTGATTTCTCAAAAGTTAAAAACGCCGAACACGCTGGTAAAGAATTAGCGTTTATGAATATTCTGGATAAGGTGGCAGTTGGAGTGAGTCCGATCATCGGTGGTTTAATCGCTTTGTGGTTCGGTTTGCCAGTTGTTATGTGGCTTGCGGCGTTCTTGTTTGCCTTGTCGGCAGTTCCACTGTTCAGGTCGATTGAACCTGTTATGACTAGGCGAAAGGTTAATATTGATGGATTTCCATGGAGACTTGCGTACCGGTCTTATATTGCACAAGTTGGCGTTGGTATTGACTTTATTACAACAGGTGTTGCTTGGAATTTATTTATTGTTATTGCAATATTCCCAACGGTTGGTTGGGATGTTTATGTTAAACTTGGTGCTTTGTCATCGGTGACGATAGTTGCGGCAATTGCAGCTTCGTATGCTTATGGAAAGATAATAGACAAGAAAAAAGGTGGTAGCCTGTTAAAAATTAGTGTTATTGCAAATGCTTTAGTTCACCTTTCTCGTCCATTCACGGCAAACGCATCATCAATAGTCGTTACGAACGTTACAAACGAAGTAGCAACCATGGGTTATTCAATGGCATTTACGAGAGGTGTTTTTGATACAGCCGACCTGTCGGGTCATCGAATTGCGTTCCTTTGTTTGAATGATATTGCGGGTGGTATTGGTGCAAGTATGGCTTGTGGTTTAGTGGTTATTTTGGTTACGATGTTTGGCGATATTGACGGTTTGCGTATATTCTTTGCGGTTTCTGCCTGTACGGTTCTGCTAATTGGTACCGCAAACTTCCGCATGTATCGTAAATAATTTCACGGTGTTATACTGGCAATAGAAAAGTGGGTAAATATGGTTGATAAAAAAATAATCAAGCGTAGGCTAAAAAAAATATATCGAATTAAAACCTGGCAATTATTTGTATTACTGGCAATTATGTTGGTCGTCTCGGCTACTTTATTACGATTGAATAATATTGGAATGGTCGAAAAGCGTAATGCAGTTATGGCTGCAGATAAACTCAAGGATCAGGCGGCTATAAAATCTGGTTTAATTGATTTACAGAAATACGTTTCGTCGCATATGAACTCGGATATGGGTAAAGGCATTTATTTGGAAACATCATACCAGACTGCCATTAGCGACGCCTATACGGCCGCCCTGGGCGCCAAATCAACCAATGTTTATGCCGAGGTTCAACATGTCTGTATGCCACGTTACACGACATGGTCAATGGCTTATGTACGTTGTGTTTCTGATGAATTAGCCAAATATCCAGAAGGTCAGTCGCTGGCTTCGGAAGTCAAACAACCAGTCCCCGATAACTACCTGCATGTCTACGTTTCGCCACTCTGGTCGCCAGATGCAGCGGGTTGGTCGGTGTTGGTATCTGTAGTAATTTTGATAATGATTATGGTCAAGATTACTAGTGTTATTATCTTGAAATCACTACTAAAAATTAAATATCGTAACATTTAACCGTTGACACCGAACGCCACTAGAGGTAATCTTACTCTCGTATAGCACTAACAGGAGGTATAAGAATCTTATGGCATACAAACACGTAAACTCAAAGGGTATTACCTATTTCTTGCACAGCACAGAAGTAACACTTCGTGGTGGCAAAAAGCAGACAATCTACTTCTTTGCAAAAGTAGAAAAGAATGCAAAAGGTCAACCAGTTGAACTACCAGCTGATCGAATTGTAAAAGAAAATCCACGAAACGGTTTCCTAACTGTTTCAAAGAAAAAATAGTTCAATTTTGGACTTGCACCATAAGCAAGTTTGGTAGTATGATATTATCAAACAAACAGGTGCTAGGGAAACCCTCTAAATTAGAGGGTTTTTCTTATGTTTAGATTAATTTTGCTGTAGAATAGTGATATGAAGATGATGGTAGAAGTTAAAGATCTAAAAAAACGATATGGTGATAAACAGGCAGTTGACGGCGTTAGCTTTTCTGTAAAAAAAGGCGAAATATTTGGCATACTTGGCCCAAACGGTGCCGGCAAGACAACGACACTAGAAATGATGGAAACTTTGCGCCCAATTGATAGTGGTAGCGTCAAGATTGACGGCATTGATGTCGAATCTGACCCTTGGCGGATTAAGTATTTAATAGGCGTACAGCCACAATCACCGGCTTTTCAGGATAAAACAAAATTGACTGAAGTTATCGAGATGTTTGCCGCGGCTTACGGTGAAACAGTTGATACTATGAAATTCCTACGTGACGTTGATTTGGAAGAAAAAGCTGATAGCTTTGTCGAAGATTTATCTGGTGGCCAAAAACAACGCCTTAGTATCACCACAGCCCTTGTGCATGGTCCAAAAGTATTTTTCTTGGACGAACCAACGACTGGCCTTGACCCGCAAGCCCGTCGCCATCTATGGGAATTAATCGAAAAAGTCCGTGACCGTGGAATTAGCGTCATTATGACAACGCACTATATGGACGAAGCTGAAATTCTTTGTGATCGAATTGCAATTATGGATAATGGCAAGATTATCGCGATTGATACCCCAAAAAATCTAATCAAACAATTACTCGATCGCGGTTTCAAAAAAACTGTATCTGTCGAGCAAGCCAGCCTCGAGGATGTCTTTATTGACTTGACTGGAAAGGGTTTGAGGGAAGAATAATATGAACAAAAAATCATTTCAAACAGTTTTAACTTTTGCGCGCATTAATACCAAGCGATTTTTCCGCGACAAGATGGCGATATTTTTTAGCGTTGGTTTTCCGCTTATTTTCTTGTTTATTTTTGGTAGCCTTTACAGCAATAACTCTTCACTTAGCTTTAATGTAGCGGTGATTAATAATTCTGACAGCGCTTTTTCCAAAGAATTTGTCAAAAATCTTGCGGATTCAAAAATACTAAAAGTTAAGTCCGATATCAGTACTGTTGAGACGGCCAAAGAAAAAATGAGCCATTCCGAGATTGACGCCACAATTGTCCTACCGAGCGAATTCGGCGGAATGAAAGATGGCGTAATGTATCCGAGCGGCCAAGCTGAAGTTTTGTATACTCAAAACAACCAGCAATCAGCAACGGCGCTCAGTAGTATTTTGGACGCTCAATTCAAAGAGATCAATTCAAAATTCACTAATGTCGTTCCGCCATTTAGCGTCAAATCGACTCAACTGAACGAACGAAGCTTGTCTAACTTTGACTTTGCATTCGCTGGACTTTTAGGCTTTGCGATTATCGGTATGGGAATTATGGGGCCGATAAACGTTTTCCCAGAACTTAAAAAGATGGGGATTTTGCGCCGACTTTCAACGACACCACTTCGTGTTTGGCAATATTTCTTGTCGACTATGATTGGCCAGTCGCTAATCGGTGTAGTCAGTTTGGCCTTGATGTTTATTGTGGCGATCACAGTATTCAAATTGCGAGTTGTGGGTGATTGGTTCGAGATCATCGTATTCTTGATCTTTAGTATTATCATGATCCTGGGCATTGGCCTAGCACTTGGTGGTTGGGCAAAGAATGAACGACAGGTCGCGCCGCTTGCTAACATCATTACTTTCCCGATGATGTTCCTGTCTGGGACATTCTTCCCAAGGTTCTTGATGCCAGAGTGGCTACAGGGTTTGTCGAGCTTATTGCCGTTAACTCCAGTTATTGACGGAATTCGTCTGATGGCCACCGAAGGTCGGCATTTCGAATACATTCTGCCGCAAATCGGTATGATCGGCGCATGGATGATTGTAATCTATCTGATAGCTTTCCGAGTATTCAGGTGGGAATAATTGACTTATTAGGATAAAAGTGTTACAATATAGATATGATAAGCATTGAAGAATATAACGAACATAAAGTTGTATCTAAATGTGCGCCACTAGAAAAACAAACGCCTGATCTTTTCGTAATTGAAAAAAGTATGCACGACAATAATTACTCTTTGTCTGCTGCGCTCGATCAGTTAAATATTGACCGCAAGACTTATAATTCTATTATTGAATCAGAAACAAAACCTTACGAATCATACTTACCAGGCTTACATGAAATGAATGAATACATAGAAGAACATCAGTGTTCTGTTTATGAAATGTGCAATCATTATGGTATTCACACTTCATATTACGATAGACTGACTGGCGACGACGACGGTTGTGGCGAGATATGTTCTGGCTTGACGATTAATATCGGCAATAAAGCGTTGATTAGGACAGTAATTTCTGAATTTTCACAACGCTCAAAACTGCTTGGATTATCTACGCATGGTTACAATACCGCGCAGTACGGTGATAGCGTCAAAAATGCCGTAAAAGAGCATTACGAAAATGGCAAAGAAGCATTTTTAGAAGCCCTGGGCGTTGATGAACGACTTAACTCTGGTGAAAGCTACGATGAAGTCGCTGAGCTAGCTCGTACTTCTTTGAAGGAATTCATTAGCAAATACATCGGTCCAGATAACAAAAAAGCCCGTGACGATCTGCGAAAATTGATATCGTCAAAGCAGTAGCATTAAGTAGCCTAATCTTGCTATAATACAACTCAAGGTGAAATATATCTTTTTGATTATACGAACAGTCTTTGCTTTTAGCTTAGTCTTATTTTTGGCGACAACTTATTATGACGGTCAGTTAGTTCCTCTGGGTGTTGATATTTCGGATAGTTCATTTGCGGATCCAATAGTAACTCCTATTACTGATAACTATGGGATTAATTTTGAAAAAGGCGACTATTCTTATAAGGTAAAGCCGATTGCTGATTATTTGATTAGCGGAATTGTGTTGAATAAATTTGACGCTACACTTTTTAATACTGGTCCAGATAATGGTATTCAATATGATTTTTGTATGGCGTGGGGCGATAATCTAAAAGGTAATTTATATTTGTCTGATAAGCCGTCGTATACGCAATTTAAGCGATCGTGTTATTTTAACTTTAGTCGTGATAACGGATTTGATGCTGATAAGTTTTCAAATAACCGATTAATAATTAATACAGACAAACTGCTCGATAGTATACGGTCGGTCAACGTTGGCGACGAGATTACGTTAAAGGGGAGACTTGCTAATATTACTGCTTATAAAAAAACTGATTTATATAATCCAGTACTTGAATGGAAGACTCGAAATCACCAGATTGAAGCCGAAGATAGCATGTCCGAAATTATTTATGTTGATTCTGTTTCGGTAACTAATCCAGCGCATTATAAAGAATCGATTATTAATTATTATTCTTATTGGGTGATGTTGGGCTCATTTAGTTTGATGGTGTTGCATGTTTTGGCGCTGATGATATTTATGCATCCGCAAAAACGAAGAGACCCATAGATAATTTTAGAATAACAAAAAAATCGGCAAATCGCCGATGTTTTTGTTGGTGGACCATTTTGCGCGAGGTTGGAATTTTGATTACCGGTGGCCCAAAGTAGCTATTTAAGAATCTAAAGACGTTTAAGTTAGGATAACTACCCTGTCGTTACGCATATCACGACGGGGTTTTTTAAATTAAAGATTTAAATTTTTCGTAGCTATCTAGAGTTGCTGTATTTATGTCGCAATTATTGCTCAGTAAATATTTTTTTGCATAGAAATAGCCAATTTTATATCCAGCCCAGCGCGGAATTTCCCTGTCGCCACTAATGAATATTTTTTCATAGTCGTAATCATCTTTCGTCAACAATCCATCTAATCGTTTTGATATAGCGTCTATGGTTTTATGGCTAGTCGATTGTATTTCCTTTAAAAAAAATTGTTTTTTTTCTATACAGTTATCTATCAAGGCTTTTTCTTCAAGTAGTATCGCTAATCCTTCTAGAATTATGTCATCGAATAAATTTTTTGAATACTCTGGCACCTTATTCCAGCGCACTGAATGTGATAATTCATGACACAGTGTTTCAAAGAAAAAATCATGAGCAGTGCTTGATTGTGTATTTACTGATATGATAATAAGGTCTGATCGATAGGTTCGACCAGATATTCCATCTTCTGGAATTAGTTTATGTAAATAGGATTCTGGCGTAACAATTACGTCAACTTCGTAATCAAAATCAAAGTTATCTGAAATGAATTTCTCTGCTAGATCAGTATCGTTATAAAAAGTTGCGATTTGCTTATCGCTAAAATTACCATTGGCGTTTGCGATTGATAACTTAATTTTTTTCATAGTTGAATTGTATCATGACAGAAAGAATCAAACAAAAAAAGACCTCCAATATGGAAATCTTTTTCTGGTGGGGGCGGATGGAGTTGAACCATCTACCAAAGCGTTATGAGCACCCTGCTCTAACCGGTGAGCTACGCCCCCAAGACTCCACCATTATAGCGTATTTATATCCGTTAGGCTATAATAATAAATATAAAATATGCAAAAAATAAACATCAGACGCATTTGGTATAAATTACGCCATGATTATCTGAACTCGGATAATATCGTTATCTTGATTGCGCTTGTTATTGCATCTGGTTTTGTCTGGGGATCGCTCAATGTTATGCAGCGTAATTACAAATTGCAAAAAGAATTGGATGATAAATCCCGTCAGTTATTGGTTGCAAAACTTGATAACCAAAATGCAAAATTATCGCAAAGATATTACAATACCACCGAATATAAAGAGTTAGCAGTTCGTGAAAAACTGGGCTTGGCCGAGGCTGGTGAAAGTGTTTTGATTTTGCCAAAAAACTCACAGGCGGTTATTGATTCAGATAAGGAATTGCAAAAATCCAATGTCATTTTGGAAGTTAAAAAAAGCAACTTTCATCAGTGGATTAGCTTTTTGACTGGCTCAAACGTAAAAGTGAAATAAATAAAAACCAAACTTATACTTGAAAAAGATGATCTGATCTGTTAACATTGTTACATACCGCGGGGTGGAGCAGCCTGGTTAGCTCGGATGGCTCATAACCATCAGGTCGTTGGTTCAAATCCAACCCCCGCAACCAAATAAAAAATACTTATCGGCTGATAAGTATTTTTTATTTGACCTACGGTGTTAGAATTCATACCAACGACTATCCCGACCGTGTCGGGAGTCGTTGGTATCGCCACGCTTTAGGCGTGGCTCCTTCGCTTGCTTGAAAAATGAGCAAGCTAATTTTTCTTCACTGCGCTTCGCTAAATCCAACCTTATTTTCTTGATGTATGGTCGCTGGTCGCAAAATGAGCGAAGTTAAAAAATGTTTACACTTTTTAACGAACGAATGGAGAAGCCCGTAGGGCGATAATCCAACCCCCGCAACCATAATAAGTACCTGTCCTCGTGACGGGTTTATATTATGGTTGTAGTACGTTAATATTTTTAGAATCGTAGTTAAAATGCTGAAAAAATGTTATAGTTACATTAATTAACCATGAATTTTTATCCTGTCAGTGCAGATCAATTAAAGAAATTACATCGTCTTGATAAAATAGCTATCAAACTCGACGAGGCGATTCGTGACGGCTCGATTACAATTGAACAGATCGAAGAAGCGCAGAGTAGTGTTGATAAAATGGTTTCATCGCTAATCGATCGCGATAATTCTTTGGGTTCCCATGTTTATATAATCTATGAAGTTCAAGCACTCTTGCAATGGATAAAAGGTAACCGCATGGCAGCTTTTGATTTTGCGCGCACCGCCAGAAATATTCGCGGAAATGATGATTTATTATCAGTCAATGCTAGACGAATGTTGGATGTAATCTATCTTGAAGAGCAATTAGCTACACCAGATAATCCCAAAAAGAAAATACTTGGACGTTTTTAATATTACATTAAAAAATTTGTTATTTGGTTTTGTGATTTATCGATTATGCTCATGTTAAAATAGGTATATGATAAAAAATAAGTCTTATAATTATGCTTTTACCATTGTCGAACTCTTAGTAGTAATAGTAGTTATTGGTATACTTGCGGCTATTACAATTGTTTCATATTCTGGGATAAGAAACAGGGCAATTACATCTGCGATAAAAATTCAACTTTCCGATGATTCAAAAATTCTAAAAATGTATTATATTGATAATGGATTGTATCCAACTGCAATAGATTCGGATTATTGCCCGGTTAACCCAGTTGTCGATAATAGATATTGCTTAAAAACAATGAATAATTCAACACTTACTTATAGTGGTACTAATTCAACTTTCTTAGTTACTATTAAGGATAACGCTAGTGGTATTACCTATAGCATATCCGAAAGTGGTGAGATAGCTCAGGTAATTTCAACGCCTGTTTCAGGTAGTACTTTTATTTCTTTATGGACGGCTGGAGATTGGCCTTACGCCACTAGTATTACTAGCGTTTCTGACGAGAGTACGATTTTAACTGGTGTAGCTTCGAATGTTGGCGCTGGTCAAGAAGAAGCTTTTTTGGCAAAATATAGTATTAACGGCGATTTATCCTGGAGTAAAACTTGGGGTGGCTCAGGCTGGGATTATTCAAATGCTATTATTGATACATCGGATGGCGGCTTCGCGATAACTGGTCGGACTACAAGTTTCGGTGCTGGTGGTGGCGGCGATGTATTTTTGGCGAAGTATGATCAAAACGGTACCTTGCAATGGGATAGAACTTGGGGCGGTTCTGGATACGACCTTGCTACCGGAATAGCTCAAATAAGCGATGGGAGCTATGTCGTTACTGGTCGCTATCAAGATGGTGGTGTTGGTGAATATTCTGCGTTCATATTAAAATACGATTCTTCGGGAGCTTTTTTGTGGAGCAAATCTTGGGGTGGGTCTGGTGTTAATACTGACTATGCAAATTCTATTACTGATACTTTGGATGGCGGATTTGCGATAGC
>CAZNQY010000035.1:0-8471 GCA_964575635.1 uncultured Saccharimonas sp. (SeqCode)
GAATGGATGCAGGAATCGCTAATACCACTGGATGGCGCGGTACCGATCAGGGTACAAAGCTGAAACCTACTGGCGCATCTGGCCTAAACATGCCGCTTGCCGGCCTCCGCGTCACTGACGGGTCCTTCGGCGATCTGTCGTCGTACGCTGGCTTGTGGTCTAGTTCGGAGTCGGGCTCTTATGCCGGGATTCGTTACTTGGACTCGGGTCTCGCCACTGTGGGCCGCAGTACGGACGACCTGGCTTACGGCTTTTCGGTGCGCTGTCTAGGAAATTGATTTGATCGCTTTGACTATTTGACTCTTTTAGACATATTCAAGCTAACCAAAGAATTCAATAGAGAATATAAAAAATGGTTAGCGGAGCTAATAGTAGATGTATTTGGTGGTATTTTTGTTATTGATAGAGACTTTGATATGTTGCGCTTGTCAAAAATGAATTATCACAACAAATAAGCTACAATAGATTTATGATATTTATTTTGATAGTTGTATTTATTTTATTACTACTTGCGACGTCCTTGATGTTTGAACGTAGCGAGTACAGTTTATTTGAATTGGAACGCCGTGTAGCGATGGGCGATAAAGAAGCAAAAAAAATCCTTAAAAAAGAAGGCATAATTGATGATATTTCGGCGCTACGTCATCTGGTGACAGGTTTATTATTGATTGTTATGTCATTAGTTGCGGTTGCGGCGTTTGGATGGATATCGGGTGTACTAATTGCGATTTTATTGACGTTGATCTATGTTCCATTATCTAGACTCGAGATATTACAGGGTGTGTCAAAAAAATTATATAAGTATGTCGAAAAGCCAATTGTGAATTTTGTCAGTAAATTCCCAGTGCTTGTGAAATTTTTGTGCGGCGTAGCACGGAATCGTGTTATTGCGAATCTAAAGATAACATCACGCGAAGAATTGCAGTATTTGGTGGCTGAATCTGGTAAAGTTCTAACCGAACAAGAAAAAATGTTAATTATCAACAGTTTGAGTTTTATCGATTTGTCGGTTAATGATGTCATGACGCCGCGCAGTATGCTTTGTACGGTAAATAAAGACGAATTTATGGGTCCAGTAAGTTTGGATGAATTATACAAAAAAACTGGTCATAGCCATTTGCCAGTAATTGACGGTGATATTGATCATATTATTGGAATCCTGAACCTAAAAAACTTATTGAATTTGGATACGAAGAATTCTTCAACTGCCGCCCAGATAATGGACAAGCGAATTTATTATATTCGCCAAGATCACAGCTTGGAATATGCACTTTCAGCGTTTTTGAAAACTCACAGTCATTTATTAATCGTAATCAACGAATTCCGCGAAACCGTCGGTCTGTTATCGCTCGGTGATGTTGTCGAAGAGCTAATCGGCCGCAAGATGAACGATGATTTTGATATGAACGACGATATTCACGCCGTTGCGATGCGTAATCCAAAAAAGAACAATGTGCGCAACGCATTACGAATTGACGTTTAAATATCTCTGACCGAGCTGTTTAATTAATGAGATTATGTTAAAATTAGCTCATGTATAAAAGTGGGCTAATCTTATCTAAAAAACAAAACTCTCGTGCTTTTACTATCGTCGAGCTTCTCGTCGTTATTGTAGTTATTGGAATTTTGGCAGCAATAACTATCGTTTCGTATTCTGGGATTCAAAAGAGAGCGATCATTGCTTCGTTGCAGTCCGATCTAGCGAATGCTGCGACGCAGTTCAAGATGTTTCATGTTGAAAATGGTGAATACCCAGTAACTATTTCAACCAATTGTGCGACAGCTCCAACCACTGCAACTAATTTATGTATCAAAGCAAGCGGCGGCAATAATTATGAAACTGTGCCGTATTCAAGAACTAACCCACAGTCATTTACTCTGACTGAAGTTAATGGCAATAATTCATGGAGAATAACGGAAAGCTCAAGCCCGGTAGTCTATACTCCGCCTACGGGTTTACTGTCTGCTATGCCTGCGCCTACGATTCCGACTGGGACGACCCCAACGTATATAACTGGTTCGTCTGATGGAAAATCGATATATACAACAAACTATACGACCAACAATTTATCAATGTATTCTCGAAACGTAAGTTCGGGTGAATTAACCGCTCTTTCGCCGGCTGTTATTAATACAGGCACAGGCCCAAGAGGCATAGTTGTTTCGCCTGACGGTACTTCGGTTTATGTGGCAAATAACATGACTAATAATATATCTATGTATAGTAGGGATATCGTTAGCGGTCAATTGACAGCCTTAGTTCCTGCAGTGATAGCTACTGGGACAACTCCATGGAGTATTTCTATTTCATCTGATGGAAAGAATGTTTATGCTGTGGGGTTTGCTAGTAATACGCTAAGTATGTATAGTCGGAATACTAGCAACGGACAACTTACTGCTCTGACGCCAGGATCTATCAGTACAGGCACTTCGCCTATTGGGGTTATCGTATCGCCAGATGACAAGTTTGTTTATACAACAAATGCGAATTCTAATAATATATCAATGTATAGCCGTAATATTTCGGACGGAAAACTTACTGCGTTAGTACCGTCCGTGGTTAGTGCTGGGAATAGTCCATATTTCGGTATAGATATTTCTGGTGACGGAAAATCTCTATATGTCGTTAATGTTAATGATAATACTATTTCAATATATGATCGTAGCGTAAGTACTGGATTGTTAACCCCAGCGTCAACTCCGACCTTATCGACGGGGTCTGTTCCGAGAGATGTTGTTATTTCTAATGACGGAGCGTTTGTGTATGTTTCTACGTATGCTGGGGCAAGAATATATATGTATAGTAGAAATATTTCAACTGGAGCATTATCGCCGCTTTCTAACCCTTCTGTATTCGTTGGCCCTGATCTTATGGGCTTAACGATATCGCCAAACGACATGTCTATTTATGTGGTTATAAATAATTCACACTTAATATCGATGTTTAATAGAAATTAAGTCTATCGTCTAAGATAAATTTAAACACTCTATTTTAATCGCTTATGCTAAAATAAGCATATGAATAAAAGTATCGGGGATATACTAAAAAACAAAAACTCCAAAAAACTTCAAGCTTTTACAATAATTGAATTATTAGTAGTTATTGTAGTTATCGGCATTCTCGCCGCAATCACGATAGTTTCATATTCTGGTATTACGACTCGCGCCAAAGCAGTATCGTTGCAGTCTGATCTAACCAATGCTTCTAAACAATTGAAAATGTTCTACATAGACAATGGTATCTATCCCGCTACGATATCTACCGACTGCGCAATAAATCCAACCACTACAACTAACCTGTGTCTTAAACCGAGTTCAGATAATAATTACATATCAACGCCATACTCACGTCCAACTCCCGAATCTTTTATATTAACTGCTACCAATGGTCCTCAAATTTACTACGTTACTGAAAGCTCAGCTCCAACTGCTGGTGCCTATACTGCTCCAAACCTAGCAACCACCGATCCAGCTAACTGGATACAAGTCGGTACTCAAGTATGGGCAAAATACAACCTTAATGTCGGTACTAGAATCGCAGGTGCAACTAACCAAATCAACAACCCTGGCACTAATATAGTCGAGAAATACTGTTACGGTGACACCGACGCAGGCTGTACCAACACTGACGCAAATGGTATACCTTACGGCGCATTTTATCAGTGGGATGAGGCTATGGGATATTCCACAGCCGAAAAAGCTCAAGGTATTTGTCCTGCAGGCTCTCATATTCCATCTGATGTTGAGTGGCAGGTATTAGAAGTTCAGCTCGGTATGGCGCCAGGTTCAGACGTAGGACAGGTCAATAACACTGGCTGGCGCGGAACAACTCAGGGGATCCAGTTAAAATCAGGTGGTACTTCAGGACTAAATATACCGCTTGCTGGTTTCCGTAACAATGGCGGATCTTTCTACGATATATCGGAGTATGCTGGATTGTGGTCCAGTTCGGAGTCTGGCGTTAATCCTTGGGTTCGTGACCTGTATTATGCCCAGGCGGATGTGGGCCGGGCTTTGGACGTAAAGGCTAGTGGTTATTCGGTGCGTTGCATAGGAAATTGATTTGAACGCTTTGAAACTTTTACTATTTAATCATTTTTTGATATTGAGAAGCTAGTTAGATAGGTTAATAAAGATAAAAAATTAGTTAATTTATACTTCAAATTATTGGATGTAAATATAAACCTGATCTATAGTCTACTTTTATTTTGCAAAGGTTGATGGTTATTACAAAATAGTACTCAAAACGGATAAAAAGTGTTAAAATAACCACAAATGAAGACATGGCGATTTGATAATAATCACAGGGTCTCACGGCTGTAGTTGGCGCTACTGACTGTGGATAGACCCAATCTTAGCCGTGAATACTTTTTAAATATACAAGGATGAATTTATGACCAGAACACTAGCTCGCGAGCTATCAGAAAAAATTGAACAAACCGTAACCGTCCAAGGCTGGTTGCATAAAAAACGTTTGATGGGCGGATTAAATTTTATTACTATTCGTGATCGAAGTGGCTTGATTCAAACTCTTTTCGAAGATAAAGACCAAATAGAAAAACTTCGTGGCATGCAGATCGGAACGGTCGTAACTGTGACTGGCGTAGTAACGGCTGATGAACGTGCGCCAGGCGGTGCCGAACTTCATGACGTTTCAGTAGTTGTTGACGTTCCAGTAATCAACGAACCACCAATCGAAGTCGACAAACCGATTTCACACAAATCAGAACACCTTGATACGCTTTTTGAAAACCGCGTTCTAAACATTCGCAACATCCAAGAGCAAAAAATATTCAAAATTCGCGCTGACCTTACTTTTTATATCCGTGAATTCTTGCGCGCGAATGAATTTATCGAAATCGATACACCAAAATTATTAGCCGAAGCGACCGAAGGTGGTGCAGAAGTTTTCAAATTAGATTATTTTGGCAAAACCGCAACTTTGGCGCAGAGCCCGCAATTTTATAAGCAAATTATGGTTGGTGCCTTCGAACGAGTATTTGAAATTGGACATTCATATCGCGCTGAACCAAGTGCGACAACTAGGCACTTAACTGAACTTACGATGCTCGATATCGAAATGGGCTTTGTTGAAGGTCACGATGAAGTTTTGGATATGGTTGGTGATATGACGCAATATGTATTGAAGCGTGCTTACGAAGAACACGGCGACAGTTTGAAATCTTTGAATGCGCTAGAACTCAAATTACCAGTTGACGGTAAAATCCCACGCTTTACGATCGCTCAGATTCACGAAATGTACACCAAAGCTACCAAGATTGAAATTACCGACCTAAAAGACCTAACGCCAGACGAAGAGCGTTGGTTGGGTGAATATGCTCGCAAACAACTTGGCACTGATTTGGTTTATGCAACTCGCTTCCCATTGGTTGCTGGAAAATTCTATCACAAACTCGACGTCGATGATGGTACGGTACTTTGGGGTGATTTATTATTCCGCGGTCAAGAATTAGCTACTTGTCCACTACGCGAAAACAACTACGACAAAATGATCCAACAAATGACCGAAAAAGGTTTGGATGTTAATCATGAAGGATTCAAACATTACTTAACAGCCTTTAAATACGGCTTACCGATGCACGGTGGTTGTGGCTTTGGCGTTGATCGTTTGGTTCAGAAACTAATTGGTCTAAACAACGTCAAAGAAGCTTGCTTATTCCCTCGCGATATCAACCGCTTGAACCCCTAATTTAATAAAAGGTGGAAAATGGATCAAACAAAAAATACAGAAACCAACCAAACCTACGCACCAGCGCCAGTTATTGCAGAAACAGCATTACGGCCTATTGAAGTTGCACCTTCTGAGCCAGCTAAACCAGTCGAAGTAGTGAAACCTGCGACCGTTGTTGATAAACGTCGACATTTTTTAGCGACCTTTTTCTTGAGCTTTATGTTTGGCATGTTTGGAGTCGATCGTTTTTATTTGGGTAAATTCGGGACGGGAATTTTGAAGCTAATTTCGATAGGTGGTTTTGGTATTTGGGCAATGATTGATATGTCGATGATAGTATCTGGGGCGATGCGAGATATCGATGGCAAAGAATTAATCGATACAGATAAGTATCGCAAATTTGCCCGCAATTTTTTGTGGATATTTTCTGGAGTAGTACTGCTTTTGTTAGCCTTATTTATTGGCGCAATTGTTTTTGCAATTATGCAGTTTATGAATAACGGCGGACTAGATAGTCTGATGAATTTAACAACTGGTGCGAGTGGCGGCAGTACGCCAAATACTAGTCAGGTACTCGATCAACTCAAATCATTGTATAATGGTAATTAATGATTGAATTTGCAAAAAAGCCTTTGTTTGTTATTCCGATTGTATCGGCCTTAGTTTTGATTTGCTGTAGCGGTTTGGTGAGTGGTCTGTCGCTAACTCCAGAACAAATAAATTTAGTTAAAAATAACTGCGTGTCGGCAAAGACAACATTGAATCAATTGCATTCAAGCGATACACTGCTGCGCGTCAATAGTGGTCAAATTTACGAGTCATTAGCAACTAAATTGATGGATAAATTTAATGACAGGTTGGCTAATAATGGCAAAACAAACGCTGCCATGAATAGCATAACTTCCTCGTACAAAACTACTTTGGATAACTTTAGAACAGATTACATATCGTATGAAGAGCAGATAACAAAGGCTTATAATATCGATTGCACTGCTCAACCAGAGCTCTTTTATGCAGCAACCGAGAATGCCCGAGTAAAACGCGCGGTGTTATATTCTGATGTCGCAATCTTGAATCAAAAGATCGAGGAATATAAGGCTTTGATAGCTGCTTTAAAAACTGAATACCAAGCAAATGGAAAGGTTGATCAGTAATGATTTCTTTTATCAAAATAAACGCAGCCAAGATCGAAAGCTATAAATTTGAAGTTTTTATAACAGTATCTGTACTAATCTCATTTATATTAGTAATGGTCAGTATGTCTCTATATAACAGCAGTGGCGCTGCTCAACTTGATCTGAGCCGCCCTGGTTATGTTAATATTCGTTCACAGGCAACTAATACTAGCAGCTACAAAGATTTCCCATCTAGTGGTCAAATTGATTTGAAAACCATAAATGAATTTGAATCATTGTTTTTAAAGCAGTCATCAAAAATAACTTCCGCTAACGTATTTAGTGGTGATCCATTAAGTCCTGAAGCTTTGGGAATTGGCGCGGTTTTTTAATCCGCTAGTTTTGAACGTAACCAGCTATCAATTCGTCCAGCACCCATAAATAGAACTAATTTGCCTTCATTTTTGGCTTTTTGGATAATATCCCAAAGTTCATCGCCAAATTCGACAATATGGACGTGCTCTTTATTCGTAATGTTTTCGATTAATTCGGCTGGCGTTAAAATTGGCAAATTTGGGTCTTCGCGTGATAGGTAAGTTGGCAGCCAATAAATCTCTTCAGCCAACTCAAATTGATCCGTGTAGTCTTTGCGAATTGTGTGTTGGCGAATGTTTTGGTGTGGTTGATAGATCAAAACAACATGATCAGAAAGTTCGCGCGCTAGTTGCATAGTAGCGGCAATTTCAGTCGGATGATGACCATAGTCGCTGTAAATATTATCGGCAAGTTTTTCAAAGCGGCGATCAGTGCCAGGAAACTCTGATAGAACTTCAACAACGTTCTCGAAATGTCCAATACTCTCTAGTGCCATTTGCACTAGGCTGGCGTTACGACGATTATGAATACCCGCTAATTTAATATTATTATTTACACCCGATTCTGGAACGAATGTGACGTTTTTTAGGTTTTCAAAAATATGCGTTGATTGATCGTGCCAAGTATAAACTTGTTGACTTTGTGTGGCGAATTGACGGAAAGATTCTTCATAAATATCGATAGTCGGATAAGTGTCGGGGTGATCGTAATCAACGGACGTAATGACAGATAAAAATGGATGAAAGTTCAAGAAGTTTTTGTCGAATTCATCGCACTCATAAACGAAATATTGACTTGCTGGATCGAATTTACCACTTGGTCCAAATTTGATTGTACTGCCAACTGAATAGCTAACGGGAATTCCAAGTTTTTGCATCGCCCAAATAAACATGCCGGTAGTTGTGGTCTTGCCATGTGTTCCAGCAACGGCAATCAATTTCAAATTTTTGTCGCGAATAATCGTGGCGAGTAGTTCGTCGCGTTTGGCGGTTTTAATACCTAATTCCTGTGCTAAAACTAATTCTGGATGGGTTTTTGGTAGAGCGGATGTATAAACAAACCAATCGATTGCTTGTTTTTCATTTTGTTCTTTCAGGAATGATCCGTCTTGACCTATATGAACTGTAATGCCGCGTTTTTTGAGTTCGCGAACGATTAATGATTCCTCGAGATCTGATCCTGATACGCTATAGCCAGCATCGTGTGCAATCTCGGCAAGTGGGCCAATTCCAACGCCGCCAATTCCTGAAAAATATATGTTCATAAAAACAATTATAACACTTTATTTA
>CAZNQY010000036.1:0-8168 GCA_964575635.1 uncultured Saccharimonas sp. (SeqCode)
GTCTTTGATGTTCTGGAACCACTTTTTAAAAGTTGTGGAAGCAAAGATACCGACAATATACTAGTCTGTGAATTTATCGGACTGGCGCTTACAAAGCTCTCCGATGACGAAAGTTTGTCCGCAAAGGACAAAGAAAGATGTGAGATTTGGTGCAATAGATTCAGAAAGATCGATACGATCGAAAGACTATTGCCTTCAAAATGTTCACAATAACCGCCAATCAGCTTGGCGGTTTTTTATTTGCCAAAATAATCTATAATAGGTCTATGAAATTATACTCTTGGAATGTCAACGGAATTAGAGCTACTTTGAATAAAGGAGCTTTTCAAAAGTTTCTAGAATCCGAAAATCCTGACATTATTTGCTTACAAGAAACTAAAGCTAATCGCGATCAGGTTGAGATTGATTTGCCGGGATATCACGAATATTGGAACTCGGCGATTCGCAAAGGTTATTCTGGCACGGCCATTTTCAGCAAAGTCGAACCAATCAGCGTAATCCTAGGGCTTGCCGATCATTTAGCAGAAAAATATAATTTAGTTCACGACGGCTACGGTGATCCACTCGAAGAAGGCCGTTTATTATCGGCTGAATTTGACGATTTTTGGGTCGTGACGGTTTATACTCCAAATGCAAAAAGCGAATTAGAGCGGCTTGATTTGCGACACAAACAATGGGACCCAGCATTCTTAGAACACATCAAGGATCTAGAAAAAACCAAACCAGTCCTAGTCTGCGGCGATTTTAATGCGGCTCATCAAGCAATCGACCTAGCTAATCCAAAACAGAACGAAAAAAGCGCTGGTTATACACCAGAGGAGCGTGAAGGTTTCGACAATATGATCAAAGCGGGTTTTATTGACACTTTCCGATATCAGCATCCCGATGAAGTCGGGGCATATACTTGGTGGTCGTGGCGATCAGGTGCACGCGAACGAAATGTTGGTTGGCGTATCGATTATTGGCTCTGCAGTAAATCTATTATTGATCGAGTTAAAAAAACTGCAGTTCATCCTGAAATTACAGGGTCGGATCACTGCCCAGTTAGCATAGAATTATCATGAATTACCCTTATTGGAAGCAGCAGACCGCCGAAAAACCACTTTTTCCCGATATAGAATGGTCAAAACCCGAACAACGTTCGATGCGCGGCAAGCTTGGTATAATTGGCGGCAATAAACTAGGCTTTTTATCGGTCGCTCAAAGTTATACGACAGCTCAGACGGCAGGCGCTGGCGAAGTCCGAATATTATTGCCCGATGCACTTAAAAAATCACTGCCTATATCAATCGCCGATGCAGTTTATGGCGCGACTAATCCATCAGGGGGCTTGTCAGGCGAAGCTATGAATGAAATGCGCGCCATTGGTGAATGGGCGAGTGGAATATTATTAATCGGCGACTGTGGACGTAACAGCGAAACAGCGGTACTATACGAGACCTTCCTGGCTGAATATAAAGGACCAGTCACGATCACTCGTGATGCTTTCGATTTAATCAGATACAACGCTAGTATTTTTTTGGATCGTCCAAATACTCACTTATTCTTATCATTCGCACAGCTACAAAAACTATTCCAGATCGTTTATTATCCAAAAGTTTTAACTTTTAGCATGCAATTATCCAACCTGGTTGAAGTTTTACATAAATTTACAATCACTTATGGCGTTATTGTTACTACTTTTCATCAAGAATCGCTTATCGTTGCGTACGATGGCAACGTAGTAACAATGCCCTATGGCGACCCCATGAGTTTATGGCGGGGTGTAGTGCCGACCAAATCTAGCGTGTATTGGCTATGGACGCCAAATAAACCGCTCGAGAGTATAGCAGCTAGTTTGTTGAATTAAGAGATATTAGTTAATTGACAGTTTATAGCCAATTTCATTAGCCATTTCATGAATCCGTGGTCAAATCAATTTCCTAGGCAACGCACCGAAAAGCCGAAAGCCTTGCCTTCCGCATACCGGTACACAGTGTCGTAGCCCGATGATAAGGTGCGTGTCCGAGCACTAGTACTAGACTCTGAGCTAGACCACAAGGTCGCGTACGACGAAAGATTGTCGAAAGAGCTGCCAGTAGTGCGAAGGCCGGCAAGCGGTATACTCAAGCCAGAGATGCCACCAGATTTCAGTTTTGCGCCCTGATCGGTTCCGCGCCAAGCAATGTCAATATCAGCCTGGATTTGCGTCATCCCCAGTTGAACTTCAAGTATCTTCCATTCATTATCACTAGGGACATGTGAATCAGCTGGACAGATACCTTGCGCTTTTTCGGTTGTAGAATATCCCATGGCTTCATTCCATTGGTAAAGAGCTCCGTAGGGCATGCCATTTCCGTCGGTGTTAGTGCAGCCGGCATCAGTATCTCCATAACAATATTTTTCGACTACGTTTGTACCGCCGTTATTTGTCTGTTCGGATGCTCCGGCTATTCTTGTTCCGACATTGAGGTTGTATTTAGCCCAAACCTGAGTACCTATCTGTATCCAGTTGTCCGGATCAGTAGTTGCTAGGTTTGATGGAGTAGGCGCACCAGCAGTTGGACTTGAGTCTTCCGTAATGGAGTAAACAAGATCTCCGTTTGTGGCAGTTAATGTAAACGAAGAAGGAGTTGAGCGACTGTATGGAGTTGCCGTAAAATCCGTACCATTACTTGGTTTAAGGCATAGGTTGGTTGCAGTGGTTGGATTTGTTGTGCAATTCGTAGATATTGTAGCTGGATATATTCCATTATCTACATAGAACATTTTTAGTTGTTGAGCGGAATTAGACAAATCGGATTGCAATGATGCCACTCTAGCACGAGTTGTGATACCAGAATAAGAAACTATGGTTATGGCGGCAAGGATGCCAATAACTACTATTACTACTAGGAGTTCGACGATAGTGAAAGCGCGAGAGCGTTTGAAATGTTTATTTAGTATATGCCTAATACTTTTGTTCATAGAATAATTTTAGCATAAGCTTTTATAAATAAATATGGTTAATGATGGTCTTAAGATCAAAATCCCGACAGTTTGCCGGGATTATAATTTGGATTAGTTTTGCGTGAACCTATTCGTATTTTAGCTTTACATCAAATTTGTCCGCTAACTGAAATATCCAACGCTCCATGCGTTCTTGTTGGTGCTTTTGGACTTGACTTTCTTGCAATATTGTTTCAATTCTTCGCATATGGTCGTCAAGAATATTATAGATATGATTAACTTTTGTTTTTACATCTTCCATGTCATGTTCGAGATTTTCTATTCTATTATCTATTTTGAACAGACGCGTGTCTATTGCATCGAAACGTTTATCTACGCTATTAGCAAACTGCCCTAGGGCTTCCATGATTTCATTGTTAGTGACTTCTTTTTGGATCATATGTATTTATTGTAACATTTTTATCAATGATTACGGAAAAATTAACGGTGATTAGATTAGGGGTGATCTGGAATCAGATTTTGGGCGAAGCGTAATCTAAAGGATTACCTTCTAGCGTAAATTTTGCATATTTTGGTGGGCAAGGGGGGACTCGGTCACATCCTGCGACCCCGCGATTTCACGATTGCGAAACCAGTTCGCATCGGAAAGTCGCCTTGCGAACTGCCACTGGCAGTTCTCACCGCCAAATCGTTTCCGACACCAGATTTTGTTCGCTTGCGGCGTCGTAATACGACGCGCCCTAGCGAAAATTATAAATATTTTGGTGGGCAAGGGGGGACTCGAACCCCCACATCCTTGCGAATACCAGATTTTGAGTCTAGCGTGTCTACCATTCCACCACTCGCCCACAAAAATATTTATAATTTTAAATTGCAAAGCAATTTTGTCTACCATTCCACCATCGCGGCACAAGATATAAAACAAAATTTCTAAAAAGCGCAAGCGTATCGATGACATACGCTACCAATGTATTGTACAATAGAATTAATCAGGAATCTAGAAAAAAATGAAGCCAAATACGACAAATACAAACAATAAGCTATCTCTGAACGAAAATCAGAGCTCTGTTAACCACCGCTTGTCGCAAAAGGCTGCCGCAAACATAGTCAGAACGCAAATTCACAGTATTTATAATACTCAAGATTCCGAACCGACAAAACGATCCGAAATAACCACCCAGGAATACTTACGCAAGTATCATTCTGCATGGCAAGAATACTACCAAAAATACTATCACGGATACTACTCTCAACACCTAGGCAAACAAGTTGACCAAAAATCTCAGGCAGAAGATAGCGAAAAAGACAAGCAAACGATGGAAGATCTGAAAAACGACCTATATGGCACGCTCCATAAATCTTCAAAAAAAATCAAACGCAGCCGTCATTTCATTCCTATAATGACTGGCGTGTTTGCCGTATTAGTTTTCTTGTTCTTGCAATACAATCAAATTGTCGCTGCGAATGTAATTTCTTTCATATCACCTGGTAATATCGATCCCCAAAATATCATCATCGATCCAAACACTAGCGTAGTAGTTAGCGCCGAACCAAGGCTTATAATTCCGAAAATTAACGTTGACGTGCCTGTAGTTTGGGATATACCTAATGATTATCAATCAATGATGGATGCTATGTTAAAAGGCGTCGCGCACTTTGCGATACCTGGCGCCGAAAGCCATCCTGGACAAATTGGTAACACGGTTTTATCAGGACACAGCAGCAACGACCTACTCGATAACGGCAGTTATAAATTTATATTTGCACAGCTCGAAAAATTAAACACAGGGGATACGATTTTTATACATTATCAATCCACCAGATATACATACACCGTCACTAAAAAAGAAGTTATAGAACCGAGTCAAGTTGATAAACTAATATACGAAACGACCAAACCAGTCTTGACACTTATAACATGTACGCCGCTTGGAACTAGCCGCTACAGATTATTAGTAACTGCCGAACAAATTAGCCCAGATCCAGCTAAAGCGACTAACGTAGCAACAGACTCAAGCGCAAAAACCACTGGATCAATACCAAGTGGTTCAAAAACATTCATTGAAAGACTTTTTGGAAACTAGGGGATAACTAGTCGAGTACGCTGAAGCTGATAAGCTTTATCGACTTTTACTACGTGATATACATAACGATTCGTATGCGACATCGCCGCGTCTTGACCAACTAATGTATCGCTAAGTTGATGACTGTTAGTGCCATCAAACTCATACATGAATAATTTACCATCACGATTTGACCACAAATAATCATCAGATATCCATCCCATGCCAATACTTTGCGTTGAATTAGCTATGTCGATTGTCGCAGTTTTTTGATATTCCAAATCATAAGTCATGAGTTTGTTTGACATTTCTACAGCCAAATACTGCCCAGTTGGACTAAATTTAATGCCCGAAACAGCAGACTCGGACGTTAATGTCGAAAATTGTTTTACTGCACTAGCTATTTCGGTTTGAAAATTTGGATAAGATCCGCGGAGAATATCAATAGTAGCGTTGTCCTGAATCGCGACATATTCTTCGTTAAAGTAACGTGATATTACCGTTTTTACTGCATGAGATGACTGTATATCACGCAAAACATACGAACGACTATCTCCATCTCTATATATACCAACACTCAACAAGTTATTATCCGCAGTATTAGCAGCGACAAATGACATAATATTCGATTCATGATTTAGATTGAAGTTTTTAACTCCGCCAATAAGTTGCTTTGATATAGTTCCGTCGGATAAATTGATCTTTCTAATATCTCCAGAATTCAAAACATAAAAATTATTCCCGCCAGTTCCTAAAAATTCAATATCGCTGATGGCTATATTAAATACTTTCGTTATATTTTTTGATCTAGTCTCATTTTGAGTATCAATAACTATCCATTCATTTTTGTCATCATATAAATGATTTATGAGCAAGTATTTGCCACTTGCATCCCATTTATATAGATTAAATAGACTTTTAGTCGGATCAATTCCGGATGTAATTATGTTATCAGGAAGATTAAACTTAGTTGTTTTTGCAGATTCACTACTAATATCAACTATTGTTAGAGCGCCCGATGACGCACTTTCCTGGATAGCCATACTTTTGCCATCAACAGAAGCTAGGGTTCTGGAAATATTAGTAAAGCTCGCTATATTTTCACTACTCAATTTATTTGGTATTAATACTGCATAATCAAGCCAGGTCATTGAGCCAGATTTAACATCAACTACTTTCTGCCACTGTTCATATCCATCTTTTTTCATTACAATTTCATGCTTACCAGCTGGAATTGATGTCTTGCATGGCGTTTTTGAACTGATTTCTACTCCGTCAACTTTTACGGTAGCCCCAGTTGGCATAGTATTAAATTGCAAGAGAGCATATTGCTCAATTTGGCCGTTATTAGCATCAAATCTGTATCCCAACATGAAAAACACCATAAACATTACAGTAACAACAACAGAAAAAGCTGTCATTGCATACAGAAGGGCAAGTTTAAGATTTTTTCGACGTTTTAACAGTTGATTATTTTTCATAACATTCTTTGTTGTATATTATACCAAGTGTTATAGATTTTTGCGCAAAAACCTTGTATATTTACAAAAATACTCATAATATATATTTATCGCTTATGCCAAAAGGCATATATTAAAACGACAAAAGGGGACCTGCGAGGTTTAACAAAAAATGAAAAACGAAAATTTCATTATTATAAATGGTCAAAAGTATGACAGCGTTAGTGGCAAGCCCATTATTGACGCATCACGTCCAAAAACCACGCAACAAGTCAGCCCTATAGCTCGAAAATCTCAGTTAATGCATCGCAATCTTGTCAGGAAAACACCAACGACAACACTTACGCGCAAACCAGGCCGCAATATGGACATGACCAGAAGTAATTCTATTACTAGATTCAAACACAAAGATATTAAAAAAGCAGCAATAGCACCTGATACAGCACCAACAACACATCCTATTGTGTCGACGGGAGAGAAAAAACAAACGCTTATCAGAAATCACCTGAGTCATCAGCAAAAGCAAATTACCAAAAAAACACCCCAAGCGATAAAAAATGATGCTATTACTGCGGCGTTAGAGCAGCCGACAATTAAACACGTCGAGAAACCATTTTATAAGCGACACGCAAAACTAATTCTTTCGTCAATTCTAATTCTTGCTATTTGTACGGCTTCATATCTGGTATATACATCAATTCCAAGCTTTTCCGTCAAGATAGCTAGCGCCCAAGCTGGTATAAATGCAACATTCCCAGGTTATTTTCCGGACGGGTATAGTCCAAACGGACCAGTGACATCGAACAATAGCCAAGTTTTGATCAATTTCAAATCAAATTCGGACAGCACTTATTTCAATATACGCCAAACACGCAGCACATGGGACTCAACTGCAGTAAAAGATATGGTTACTAAAAAATCTAACAACACTTTCTCTACGACAGAAGAGCGCGGTTTAACGATCTATATATATAATGGCAATGCCGCTTGGGTGAATGGTGGAATACTCTACGAAATCATCGGCAACGCACCACTTTCCAGTTATCAAGTGCGAAAAATGGCAACCAGCCTGTAAGCTTTTAGCATTAAACTGCCGTCTTTTAACATGCCCTTATTTCTTATTTAATTATTTTCTTCTTTCTTTTGAATGGCAAAAGAAACAAAACCACTGGGGTGGCTTCGGACTCGCGGGTTGAAAACTAAATCTCATTCTTTGGTTTCTGCGTAACTCGCTACGCTCAAACATACTCGAAACGCAAGGAACTCGCTTTAGTTTTCAAATCCGGATTCCTGCAGATACCCCAGACCCCGTTAGGCTGACTTACATTAGAGATGCCTACTTCTTAGAAAACATACAAAACATAATCTGAGTTAAGTAAAAGTAATAATACTATGAGTATTTTCGATTTTAGTCAGTCTATGGGGTTTGGGGTGAGAATTGCCTGACGGCAATTCGCAAGGTGACTTTCCGATGCAAATTGTATTTGCAATCGTGAAATCACGGGGTCGCGGAACGTGACTATGCAGAATACCAGATAAAAATATTAGATGTAATCCTTGCTCGTCGAGTATGTTTGAGACGAAGTCGAGTTACGCAGACGACAAAGATTATAGTTAACATTCTTAAGCTGCGTATTCGAAGCCGCCCCAAGAGTTTTTGACTACTTTTTGCGGCTCAAAAAGTAGTACGTCTTTGGTTCTTTTCGAAAAGAAAGAA
>CAZNQY010000037.1:0-8024 GCA_964575635.1 uncultured Saccharimonas sp. (SeqCode)
GCTACTACCAGTTACGCGAACTGCTTCGCCTTGGATAAGTGGTTTTAGTTTCGGTAATGAATCACGAATTAATTTTGTGATATTTATTGCCTTTTCTTGATCGAGTCCATCGACAAATGGAATTTCTTGGGTTGCTTTTAGGTTACTAGTTACGATGCTTTTTGATAAATCAAGTGATTTACTGCTTTGATCGCGTGCTGCGAGCTTTTTGCGGATAATATCAATGATACTCTCGATCTGCCATTCGTTCGCCCCTACGACCTTGAAACCGGCCTTGTCACCTAACCAATCAATCTCGGCTGGAGATCCTTTAAAGTCATATCGTCCAATGATTTCTTTTTGGACAGCCAAAAAAACGTTATTCATCTCGGCCTTGTTGTATTCGGAAACTATATCAAAACTAAATGTTGCCATAATATATGTATTATAACAAAAATACCCCATAAGGGGTATTAAAATTCATTTGGAGCCACGATCGGGATTTGAACCCGAGACCTCATCCTTACCATGGATGCGCTCTACCAACTGAGCTATCGCGGCATGTATTGTTTTCGCTGTTAAATATTCCATACTGCATAATTCAGTTGGTAGAGCGCTTGATGCGAAATAATTTTTTTTCGTCTTCGACTCGGGCCAACTGAGCTATCGCGGCATGTATTGTATTGGCTATCGCGGCGCAATGCAAAAGCACTCTGTAATTATACCGTGAATTTATTTATTTTGAAATAAAAAATGCATTGTTTTTTTATTTCAATAGGAGTAAGATTATCTCTATTCACTTTGAGATATTGTATCTCGAACAGTGAAAGTACATTACATGAGAGGAGTGGTAATTATGCACCATGAAATCCAAAGTACCGTGTTTTATCGTATTCCAAAGGGGTTATTTAACGTTCTGGATCCAGTCGATTACGCAAGAAAACGTAACGTACCGCAAACATACAAATGCGGATGCGGAACGGCTGGCGTAAAACTTTATCGAAAAGAAAATGCATCCGAATTGCATTGTGTCGGATGTGTTCACAAGGCACTTTCTGGAACCGATTTAGAAATTCACGATATCGGTAAGTCCGCAGATGCTATAACTGTAGCTGGAATTACATTTGTCCCTGCAATACCAACCGAACAAAACGATGCGTTTTGGGCCCACAAGCATACACCACAGGCTGGTGTTGATTGGTGGTCAAGGCTGCCTGTGACTACATAATTCAACGAAAGAGGAGTGATTTTTAATTTGAGAAAAAAATCCAAAATCATCCTAGCTTTGTTGTTTTTTACCATCATTGCGACTCCGCTGTGTTTAATACCTGAATTTACAATGCTAAATCCAAGCCGAACTGTTTTGCAACCACCTTTTTGTTTTTACACTGATGATTACGTCAGAAGTATTAAGCCAAAATCTGGTCAGTTCATACGATTCAGAAAAGTATCAATCCATGCCAAGTCACGCATTTTATGGAGTAACAAGCTTCACAAGATCGAACAAGCCGCATAAAACATCAACCCCCAGATTTCTGGGGGTTATTTTTTGATAGTTTTACATTACATATACGACCATAAAGGTATACTGCTAGACTCTTTAGAATTATTGCCTAGTTGCCCAAAGTTATTATCTCCCCAACATGCAACTCGTTTAGATTGTGTAATTACACAGTTGTGTGATATGCCAGATGAAATGTTAATAATTTTTTCATTAAGCAATATCCCGTCAGTATATGTAGCGACTGGCGTCATTGAATCTTGTACTTTAGTGCCATTCCCTAGTTGACCGCCCCAGCCTGCGCCCCAGCAGTAGGGTTTATCGTCGCTTGCTATTGTGCAAGTGTGATAATCGCCGCTAGAAATTTGCTTTGATGTTTTTTCATTAAGTACGCCATTAGTAATTATTTTTGTTGGCGTAAGCGCGTCTGCACTGCTATTATTTCCCAGTTGTCCCGAACCGTTACTGCCCCAACAATATACATAGTTATCGCTTGCTATTGCGCAGGTATGTTGACGTCCTGCCTTGATTGATTTGAGAGTTTTTCCAGATAACTCTCCTCCTATAAATACCGCCTTAGGTTCTTTGTATGAAACTAGGTCTCCTACTCCAATTTGACCATGATTGTTTAATCCCCAACAATAACCGTTGTTATCACTTGCGATAACGCAAGTGTGAGAATGTCCAGCGGTTATATCTAGTATCGTTTTATCAAATAATGATCCTGATTTATAAATAGGCACTGGAAGTGACGATGATATCCACGTATTATCTCCAAGTTCACCATTAGTATTTTTACCCCAACAGTATGCGTTATCATCGCTTGCTATTGAGCATGTATGCTGATCGCCTATTGCAAATTTTT
Source organism: uncultured Saccharimonas sp. (SeqCode) (assembly GCA_964575635.1). Classification (GTDB taxonomy): domain Bacteria; phylum Patescibacteriota; class Saccharimonadia; order Saccharimonadales; family Saccharimonadaceae; genus UBA1547. The sequence goes on from CAZNQY010000037.1 coordinate 2,346, forward strand.
TTATAGTCTTGTTTAACAATACGCCAGATCTATTAACGGCCGCTGGAACAAAAGAATCTGAATATGAACCATTGCCAAGTTGTCCATAGCTATTCGTACCCCAGCAATAAGGGCTTCCTAACTGGTCTGTAGCGCAGGTTGCATTTCCTATTGTGATTGATTTCAGGATAGTTTTACTGAGATCTCCGCTTACGGATTTCGACGGTGTAAGTCTGTTTGATGTTTGATTATTGCCAAGCTGGCCGGTGCTATTACTTCCCCAACAATAGACGTTGTTATCGCTTGCTATTAGGCATGATGTATCGAAGCCGGTTTCAATTGAGATGACGTTTAATCTTCGAATCGAACCGCTGGTGTTAACTGGAATTGCAATATTCGAGTTGATCATAGATCTTGTTTGAGATATCGCGCTGCGCTGGTTGCTCCCCCAGCAATAAGCCATACTATCCGACGTTAACACGCAGGTGTGAAAATTACCTACGGAAATTTGCGAAATTGTCTTTCCTAGTAAAACCCCATCTGACTTAACGGCGCTAGGCGTTATAACCGGGCTTGAATAAGTGCCAATTCCTAACTCCCCAGAAGTATTCGAACCCCAGCAATACACCTTGTTGTCCGAGGCGATCGCGCATGTTTGTAGCCATCCAGTCGAAATTGATTTTACAGTTTTGCCGCTCAAGGCGCCGGCAGTATAAACCGCAGTTGGAGTTGTTTTTTGTGTAGTTGAATTATCTCCAATCTGTCCGTATCTATTATCACCCCAACAGTATGACAGATTATCTGATGTGATAGCACATGTCAATCTATAGCCTGTAGAAATAGAGATGATAGTTTTTCCGCTCAATTCTATAGTATTATTTACAGCGACAGGAACTAGACTTGTCGTGGTCGAGCCATTTCCTAATTGACCTCTACTGTTTTCTCCCCAGCAATAGGGTAGGTTGTCACTAGCTATAACGCAAACATGCGTTGATCCAACGCTCAGTGACTTGACGGTCTTGCCATTTAATACCCCATCCATTTTAACTGGATTTGGGCTACCCGTGGGTGACGTTCCGCCGTTGCCGTTTTGTCCTGTCCAATTTGAACCCCAACAGTACACTTTGCCATCAGAAATTAATGCGCACGCAAATGAATTACCGACACCTACGGAAGTAATGCTCTTACCAGTGAAATATCCGTGATCATCCACTAAGGATGGTGTATTAGTAGAATTCCATTCATCATCTCCGATTTCGCCGCCTATTCCATCTCCCCAGCAATACAGCTTTTCGTCTGTCGTGACAGCACACATTGAGTACTGGCCAGCACTAATCTTTTTTACCTTTTTGTTCAATAAAGAGCCTTTTGTATAGATTGATCCAGGATAGGTGGCGGATTCTTGCCCTTCGATATTATTAGCAAACTGACCATCGCCACTATAGCCCCAACAATAGGTTGATCCATTGTCGGCTACACCGCAATTCGAATCACCACCAGAATAAACCGACATTAAGGCTGCTGGGTAATCATAATAGCTAGTGGCAACTGCACTACCTAAATATATGTATTTTGGTGTTTTTGATACGAAATCCCAGTAGGTTAATCTAGCACCGGTGATTATTTTATCTTCGCATGAATTCACGCACGCATAAGCTATTACAGATAAACCATTTGAATCATTCAAGATTGTGTCATCTGCGTCTGGGGCTAGGGATACTTTTTTTGGTAAAGCTGCATTTGCTACTATTAAAAATTTTCCGATAGTGCCTGGGTATGTTTTATTTTCATTAAAGTACATATCAGCAATTTTTTGTACTGAACTTGCGTTAATTTGAGCGGCAGCTGTTTTTGCTGTTTTTGTAAAACTAGAATATCCGACAAACACAATAATAGATAATATTCCTATTGCCACAATAACAATTAACGACTCTATAAGAGTAAAGCCGATATTTAATCTGTTGATTCTATTTTTAGACATATTGCTATTATATATTATCGCATAAAAATTGACGTATTTTAGTTATGTTTTTAAAAAATAGTTAATTCTATATTTTCATCTAAAAATAGTCTAAATAACCTGACGTAATGTTTTAAAGAAATCGCGTCAGGATATTCGCTAAAATGAAGCAGATCATCTGAATTCATCCTTTGCTCTTTCACAAAAAAATGTAAACACGTCGTTGCGTGAAAGTAGGGCTCGGTCACTTTTAGCGGTCACATCCTGCGACCCCGCAAGTCAGGCAAATAAATATAATTTATTTGCCTGACATTACCTTGCGAAAAGCCACCGGCAGTTCTCACCTACGAAGCCCGGTTCGTAGGTTTGAGTCTATTATCGTAGATTAAAATAAAAAAACCATCCTAAAAGGATGATTGTTTTATTTTGGTGCTGGAAGTAGGTCATCTGAATTCGTTAGTCAACGAATTCATCTTCCGCTCATTCATAAAAATATGTAAACACATTTTTATTTCATTACGCTACACCGAACTCTACGGCTTTTGTCTATGACAAAAGTTCCGTAGGTTCGAGCCCTACCACCAGGTCAGCAAATTAAAAACCCCGCATAAACGGGGTTGTTAATTTGGTGCTGGAAGTAGGACTCGAACCTACGGAGCCGAAAGGCGGGAGATTTACAGTCTCCTGTGATTGCCACTACACGATTCCAGCAAGTGGACTCTATATAATTTATCAAAATATCCCATATATATCAACCTTATATTTATACAAAGATACTTTGGCTGATCTTGACAATATACAATAAATAATTCATAGTAAAAACATATCGTAATTACGGTCGCACATTAAATACTACGGGGGGCAGTTTATGCGGAAAATAATGTATAGTCTTTATTTTTTGATCGGTGTTTTTTTGATTTTGTTGATCTTTAAATTAACCAAAACTCCAACTTACAGCTGGCAAACTGGCCTTGTTATTTGTTCTGGCCTTGCATTGATGTTGAATTATCGATGCATAATGATTAATCTGGATCAAATCAGAGTTTGGTGTAAAAGCAATCGCGATATCGCGGATCATCAAGTTTCTCTTTTGATGGAGATTACGTCCGATTACGAGATTGGTTTAGCTACAAGAACTGACGTACTGGCATTATTTGCACGAGTTAGCCGAACTATTCATTGGGTTACGTTGGACGATAACTATATCGGATGGATTTGGCTAAGGTTCGAGATCGTCTCTATTCAAAAGCAAATCGATGCCATGTTTTTAAAGATCAAGGATATCCAAAGAAATATAGAAATCGCAAAACGCGATAATCAAAAAATTATGGATGAATTGAAATGCAAACTCGCAAAGCTACATTATCTAGCTAGTAGCCTGGACGAAATGGCTCAATTTCGATTGCATTATAATATTGCAGTTATGAACTACAATAACGCAGTAAGAATTTCGAAAGAATTCAGTAATCGGAATTTAGAAGTTTACTCCGCATTATCTAGTGCAGTGTATCATGTGTATAAGGCTGAACGGCTTTATAAAGCAGAATGTATTCGTTCAAAAAACGTGTGTTTGAGATTAAAACCCAGTAGTAGTGTTAAATATTCAAAATAGCTCCCAAACGGGAGCTATTTAATTACTTTACAAATGGAGCCGCCTTTCGGACTCGAACCGAAGACCTACGGTTTACAAAACCGTTGCTCTACCAACTGAGCTAAGGCGGCAAATTCGAAAAGTACAGAAATAAGTTTACATAATATTTATGATTTATGCAAGTATAAATCGATTATTTATAAAATTATAAACATTGACATTATGATGTGTTTATTGTATCATCGAAATAACCATACAAGGTAGTTCTTTTATTTTAGGTCTAAAATTGCAAGACCAAACTAGGGAGGTTTGAAACGATGGTGCGTATTAATTTTACTTATGGCACATTTTCTGGCAAAACGACATTTCTTTACTTCTTGAAAGATAACGAAACCGTTCATTTATTCGATGGTAGAGATATTCCTGGCGTCATTGACGTAGAGTCTAAGGTTTCGGCTTGCTGTGGCAGAGGCCGCAGCAGACATTATTATTCAGACTACTGGATTAGACTGCATGAAGGCGTCAAGCCTGTGAGTTTTATGGATCCGCTTCCAGCAAGTATTAAATCTTTGTCAAAATTGGCAACATCACTTCATGTTACGGAACCAGAAGCAGAGGTAATTCTGCAAGTACATAATCAAGATTTGCTCGAAAGGTTACTCTAGTCAAAATGACCCGCATTTACGCGGGTCTTTTTATTTACATAATTACGCGGCGTGGTTGTTTGATTTTGCGAGTCGAAAGCGCAGGTGTATTGTGAACTGGCACTAACATTTTTGCAGCTTTTTCACGCAAATCAACGGCCAAATCACCTTGACCTGAACGATCATAGGCATCAGCTAGGATATTTAATGTTTGCGGGTTCGGATCGAGTTCAATGGCTTTTTCGAGCGATTCAATTACTTTTTTAGTATTACCAAGTTTTTCGAGCGCTTTTGCGTACGCAATATGTCGCGCGGCAAGTTCATTATCAATCGAAAGTGCTTGCTCGAACGCCAATGCCGCTTTTTCATAATTACCAGTTTCGTAATAAATTAAACCGACGTTATGAAGGCTTGACGCGCTTGGTTCAAGTGATTGAGCAATTTCGAAACATTCAATTGCATCAGGCAATGACTTTTGTTGTGCATACAAGATTCCCAAACGGTTATAGGCGCTGGCGTTCTTTTCATCGACGCGCAGAATCGTTAATAATGCCTTTTCGGCACGCAAATATTTCTTGGTTTGTATTGATTCGTGAGCAATTGACCATAATTGATCAAGTTTTTCGGAAAGCTTCTGAGGAATATCAGCGACAGCTTCTTCAACTGTTTGCGGTTGATAAATTACCCAAATTCCTAATAAAATTACTAATAAAAGACCTAGCATCTTGTATCTATTATATCAGATTAAATAACCATTCGCGCCAAAACCAGGCGGATATTGCCGTTTGCTTGGATTTTTTCGTAAGCTTTCAGGATATTATTAATCGGTTGGATAGTTTCTATATTAGGTTTATTATTGACGCTCATTTTGATGATTTTGAGCATATCATTCAAGAGCAAAAGCGTATTTAGTCGACTATCCTTATATCTATGTGCTACCGATAATTTCTGATAAAGATTTCCGCGCAACATATCGCGAGCGTCGCGAATAATTAAACTTCTGGATTCAAAGTATTTTGCATCATTTGCTAATCGAGTTAATTCAGCTGGTAAACCTGTAGCCATAAATAATAATTGGGTTTTTTTGACATCATCATTAATTTTTAATCTTTCAATTAACTCTATTGATTGATTTTTCGTAATAGGCTTGATATTCACCAGACTCACTCTAGAGATGATCGTAGGCAACATTTTTGAATTCGTGTGTGACACAAGGATAAAGTGAATATCGCGTCCTGGCTCTTCTAGGAGCTTCAGGAAAGCATTTTGAGCCTGAACAGTAGCTCTTTCGGCATAATCTATGATAAAAATTCGCTTGCCTGGTATTTTGACGCGAACATCGTCGTAAATGCGTCGCATGATGTCGGCACTTACAATCCCCTTTTCTAGGTCGATTTTTTCGTCTTTTTCGGGCAAAATAATCGTCGGCACGACTTTTACTAGATCGGCAATATATCTGGCGATCGTTCCGAGTCCAACACCTTGATTACCAGTCAACATAATTG
>CAZNQY010000038.1:0-5849 GCA_964575635.1 uncultured Saccharimonas sp. (SeqCode)
ACATAGTTTCAAATCAGTTTCCGACCTTGCGAACTGCCACTGGCAGTTCTCACTCTACCGCTGAGCTAAAGAGCCAATCGATATTTCATCTTGTATTTTACTAAATATTTACGCTTTCTACAAGATTGTATCGACTATTTTGCAATATTAATTAGCTGCGTGATCAGATCAGAGTACGAAAGACCCATGTTTTGCCACAATTTTGGATACATACTGATATTAGTAAAACCAGGGATTGTATTGATTTCGTTCAGATATATAACACCGTCATCCGCCAAAAAGAAGTCAATTCGCGCCATACCGCTGCCATCAATTGCCGTAAAAGCTCGGGCTGCGATTGACCTAATTTGCTCCATCATCTCTGCGCTAATATCAGCTGGGATTTGTACGACCGAACTACTTTTTTCATCATATTTTGAATCAAAATCATAAAATTCACGATCGGCTTTGATTTCTCCGACCATACTAATCCGTGTACCGTCATCAAATTCAAGCGCCGCTGTTTCTAGTTCACGCGCATTAATCGCTTTTTCAATCAAAACTTTTGGGCAATATCGAAACGCTAGTTCTAGCGCCTTATCAAGCTCTGATTGATCACCAACTCTACTCACGCCAACCGAACTGCCGCCATTAGCTGGTTTTACAAACAACTCACCACCAAACTTTGCTGACAAATCCGCAAAAGCCAATGATCCGTCATGAATCGTATGAACGATATATGGCGTAGTTTTGATTCCGCTTTGCTCCAATACCTGCTTTGCCACAACTTTGTCCATAGCAATCGCAGACGCCGTCATACCACAACCTACAACTGGAATATGCAATAGTTGAGCCAAACCTTGTACGGTTCCATCCTCACCATTTACTCCGTGCAAAATCGGCAAAATAACGTCAATCGCCAAATCTTCACAACTTGGTTGAATTACAAATTTAGACTGACCTAGTTTTGGCAATAGCATTTTTTTAGTAGAATTGATCGAGTTTTCGTCAATACCGTCAACCAACCACCAAGAACCACTCTCGTCTATATAACAAAGATTAACTGCGAACTTTGTTTTATCGATAGCGGCATATACGTTTTTTGATGACATGAGTGACACTGAGTGTTCGGAAGATTCACCTCCGAACACTAGCAAAACTTTTTTTTGATCCATTATTGCTTGCTTCCTGTAAGTCGTCCAACTGTATCAATCAAATCAGCTGGCAAAACAAATAGCGTTGTTTGACTTTGTTCCATAGCAATTTTTTCGATAGTTTGCAAAGTACGGATGTTAATACCGCCGACTGTCTTTGACAATATAGCTGCAGCTTCTGCAACAGCTGTAGCAGACGCTTTTTCACCTTCAGCGGTAATAATAACTGCACGGCGTTCACGCTCTGCTTCGGCTTGTTTAGCCATCGCACGTTTCATATCCTGTGGTAATTCAATATTCTGAATTTTGACACTTTCGATATCAATTCCCCATTTTTCAGCTTGTTTATCAACGATTTCTTTGATTTGTGAACTTACTTCATCGCGTTTACCAAGCAATGCATCAAGTTCGACGTTACCAGTTACATCACGAAGCGCTGCCTGCGCAAATTGGCTACTAGCGTAAATAAAGTTCGATACCTCCAATATAGCTTTTGAAGCATCCAAAACTTTGAAATAAACGACAGCATCAACGCCAACTGTTACGTTATCTTTGGTAATAACTTCTTGCTTTGGAATATCGATCGTATTTGTTCGAACATCAACCTTAATCATGCGTTGAAATATCGGTACGATAATATTAAGACCTGGATTGCGTAGGCTACTATATTTACCAAGCGTCAAAACAACGCCACGCTCGTACTGATTAATTACTTTGAGTCCGCTTAGTACAAAAAAGATTACGATAATTACAAGATAAGTTATTAGTTCCATGAGATCTCCTATTTATGGCTTTATTATACATCCAAAAACGCTATAATAGTATCAAGTGAAAAAGAAACAAAAACAAAAAAGCTTAAACAGTAGATTATGGCCACTTTATATCGGCTATTTCTTGCAATGGTCAATTTTTTGGTTTGCTATCGAAAAACTCTTTATGTCCAGTATCGGTTTTGATGCTCAATGGGTCGGCATATATGTCGCAATAATCGCCGCGGCGGCGTTAATCTTTGAATATCCATCTAGTATGCTGGCTGATAAGTGGAGTTTGAAGGGCACGATGATACTTTCAAGTATTACATTGACACTAGCTTGTTTTGTTGGTTACGTCAGCACTGGAATTATCAGCTATATGATACTTGCAATTTTATGGGGAGTTTTTCTAGCGCTTCAATCAGGCACGATCGAAGCAATTGTATTTGACAGCCTAGTTGATGTGAATGGAAATTCAGATAGATACGAACAAGAATATAGTAAATTGGACATTATCTGTAGCGTGGCACTGGTTTTGGGTGCATTAGGTGGCGGATATATTGGCGAACAAATTGGGCTTCGTGATACATACTTGTATTCATTACCTGCAACATTACTATCGATTTTTTTCATGGCGTCATTCAAACAGCCTAAAAAGAAAAAACTTAACAAAAAAACCAGCGGTCTTGGATATATAAAAACAATATACAGTGTTATTTATAACGACAGAAAATTATTTTTGACAGTTGTCGTTCTGTCGATCATCTCACTTACTAATGCCGCATTGTCAGAAATGAATCAATTATTATTTGGAGCACTCGCTATGCCAGTATTTTTCTATGGAATTGCAAGTGTTGTATCATATAGTGCCTATGGAATCGGCAGCTACCTATCCAGATTCCTTAAATCATCACATAACCTGACGATTAGTATGTTTATTGGACTTGCAGGTTTAGCCGTTTTAATTACAACTCGTAATATGACGATAAACATTATTGCAGAATTTGCCGTCATTACATCACTTTATGGCGCATCAATCGTATTAACTCATCAACTACTCAATAAAATGCCAGCAGAAGTACGGGCAGGTGCCGCATCAACCGTTGGCATCATCAAACATATTGGCGTTATTCCAGTTACGATTTTATTCGGATATGTCGCCACAAAAACCGACGTATTTAATGCTGTTTGGATTTTCTTTGCATTAATTAGCGTCGCTATAACAATTCGCTTGACCAGCAAAACATACTCACTTTTATCACGAGCTTACGTGAAAATTGATAAATAACCTATAATAGAACTATGAATAGAATTCCGCTAGCTGAGAGAATGCGGCCAGCATCCTTAAGCGAAGTAATTGGTCAAACTCACTTGCTTGATAATGGCGAGATTCTTTATAAGATTATCGAAAAGAAAGAACCAGTCAGCTTGATACTATGGGGACCTCCTGGCAGCGGCAAGACAACACTAGCGCGAATCATTGCCAGCGAAGTCAATGCTGAATTTATTGAAATTTCTGCTGTTACTAGTGGTAAAAAAGATGTCACAAAAGTCATCGAACACGCCCGACAAAACTGGAATCTGGGGCTTCGCACAATTTTGTTCGTTGACGAGATTCACAGATTCAATAAAGCCCAACAAGATGCTTTTTTACCACATATTGAATCGGGTTTAATTACATTAATTGGCGCAACTACCGAAAATCCTAGTTTCGAGATCATCAATCCATTACTTTCAAGAACCAGAGTTTTAACATTAAAACCGCATACCAAAGACGACATTGTCGCAATTATTAATCGCGCAATCAAACAACTTAAACCAAAAATTAAAATTGATAAAGACGCAATAAATTTAATTGCTGAAATCTCAGGCGGAGATGCCCGCATCGCCCTGGGTAATCTTGAACTTGCGTCCGAAATCGATCGCAATATCACGGTTGATATTATAAAAATTGTCGCTCAAAAACGTCTGCCGAATTACGACAAAAACGGCGACATGCATTACGACATTATTTCGGCATTCATCAAAAGTATGCGAGCAAGCGATGTTAATGCATCGTTATATTATTTGGCACGAATGATAAATGCTGGCGAAGATCCAAAATTCATTGCCCGACGCCTGATTATTTTTGCATCCGAAGACATCGGACTTGCAGGCAACGGCGCTCTCGGTATGGCCATTAGCGCTTTTCAGGCTGTTGAGCGACTAGGCATGCCAGAATCCAAATACGTACTCTTTCATGCCACAGCTGCCCTTGCAAAGAGCGAGAAGTCCAGAATAACAACCGATGCTATGGATAGAGCTCTGAAACTTGCGGCCGACTATCCTGATTTACAAGTTCCGCTACATATCCGCAACGCACCAACCAAATTAATGAAAGATTTGGGATACGGCAAAGATTATAATTGGCAGACAGATTTTAAACATCCTGATGGCTATCTGCCACCAGAATTAAAAGACCAAAAAATATTTAATTAGCTTCGATAGAACTCGGCGGCTACTTCAGGATAAACAGAATTAACAATCACGCCCGTACCCAATTCTAGTCCCGCCCAAACATTTGGTCGTGGCATCAACCTGATGTGCATATGATAATCATTATGACCGATGGCGTTTTCAAAGAAATAATTGTATGGCATATTGATTTCATCTAATTTACCTAGGACAATTCGCATAACCTTTGCAATCGATTCTTTCTCCTCATGGCTCAGATCCGAAATCGTTTTAACATGTCGTTTTGGCAATATCCATGCGCCGTACGGTGCGTCACTAGCAAACGGCGCTAAGGCAAAAATATTTTCATCCTGCCAAATTACCCTATCAGAGTTCATTTCTTTTTTTATAATATCGCAAAAAGGACATCGATGGTGTTTTTTGTGATATTCATCATACTCACGAAGCTCTTTTTGAATTTTTGGTGGCAATATTGGCAAAGCAATAACTTGCGAATGCGAGTGCGCAACCGATGCACCAGCTTTACCACCTTCGTTTTTGAAAACCAGTACATGTTCAACACCTGGAATATTTCGAAGCGCATCATAACGCGATATATAGGCATTTATAACTCGAACAATATGATCAATCGAGAAATCATTAATATCCAATCCGTGCTTTCTGGTTTCAATCACAACTTCAGCTTGACCGTAAGCTCTGGGATTAAAAAGAGTAACAGCTGGATACTTATTGATCGTCGACATAACTTCCCAGTCGTCGTTTTCATTATCATCAGAATAAGTTATCGTGTCATTGCAAAAATTATCAGGACAAAAGAAACAGATTTTGCCTTTTGGGATTACCTCTGCCGGCAGAGCTTCGGGTCTTTTCGCCCGCCCAGGTGCAATAATCACATACTCTTCCCGAAAATAATCTTTGCGAATTTCTTGTTGATCCATTTGATACTATAATAAACACAAGCGTTAAGATTAACAAGTAACCAACAAATAATACTACATTGGAGCTATAATTACGGTATTTGTCGCAGTTGGTGAAGTTATCATTGCGGATGGCGAAGATATAGTAGCTGACGGATTGATGACGCTAGCATTTATATTGCGAACCGTTACAATTGGGCTGGTTGTAGTAGCTAATGGACTCTGACAAATCGTGTCGGCACAATTATTTATTGTTCCATTTGAGTTGTATTTAATTAAGAAAACATCATCAACACCAGCGCCATAACTATCAGTACCGCCCGTCAAAGCATATCCACCATCAGCCGACTTAATAATAGAAACCGCATTCTCAGAATTCATACCACCCCAAGTTCTACTCCAGGACAGATTGCCAGACGAATCAAATTTAGCCAATAAAGCATCTGAATCACCAGCACCAAAACTTTCTGTTTCACCTGCTATTACAAATCCACCATCATAGTCTTGTATTATAGACACTATATATTCATGACCTAGGCCACCCCAAGTTCTACTCCAGGACAGATTGCCAGACGAATCAAATTTAGCCAATA
>CAZNQY010000038.1:5949-7769 GCA_964575635.1 uncultured Saccharimonas sp. (SeqCode)
AAGCATCTGAATCACCAGCACCAAAACTAAATGTCTGCCCAACAACAACATAACCACCATCAGAAGTTATTGATATAGAACGTGCATTATCGGAATTACCACCGCCCCAGGCCTTACTCCATAATAAATTACCAATTTTATCGAATTTAGCTAAAAATGCATAATAACTTCCAAATGCACCAAACTGCGTATCGCCAACGATAACACAACCGCCGTCTCCTGCTTGAGCCATAGAGTATGCAAAATCACCATACGTATTATCCCAAACCCTATTCCACAATAAGCTACCGTTTGAATCATATTTAACTAAAAATGCATCCCAATTTTCAGAGCCATAACTATATGTTTGCCCTGCTATAAAGTAACCGCCATCAGAGCTTTGAATCACCGAGCTTGCATCATCGGCATCAACGCCGCCCCAGGTTTTATTCCATAATAAATTACCAGATGAATCGTACTTAGCCAAGAAGGCATCTCTATCACCAGCCGAATAACTATATGTACTACCCACCATCAAATAACCGTTATCACTAGTTAAGATTATAGAGCTTGCAAAATCATCTACAACACCGCCCCAGGTTTTATTCCATAATAAATTACCAGACGAATCATATTTAGACAAGAATGCATCGTAGTTCTCACCATCTCCAAAACTATACGTATTACCCACTATTATATATCCGCCATCACTTGTCAGAGCCATAGAGTTTGAATACTCATCATCCACACCCCCCCCAAGACACCGCAAAAGTCACAGCCGCAGGACATAAACCAATAGTTACAGTTTTTGTTTTTGCATCAATATAATAACTTACGCCATTATTCGTAGCCGATAAACAATAAGTATTAGTGCTTGAGCTGTATTCATAGGCAAGAGTTGTCCCGGTTGTTGCGGTAATACCTTTCCCATCTCCTGATTCTTCTTTCGTATCAGGATACTTGCCGTTTTTTGCAAAATCACGGGATAGTTGAGTTGCAGCAGTTCGCAGGTCTGCATTCATTTGGGATATTGTCATTTGTTTTTTAATACCAGGGTATGATACTACAGCGATAGACGCTAGGATACCGATGATTACTATCGAGACGATGAGTTCGATAATAGTGAAAGCTGCTGCTTTTTTCCTATTATTTCTTTTTATAAACATCATAAAATTTCAATACCAATCATGCTATCATACTAATGCTTTAATAGTAGCGAAATTGCATAGTTTAATCAACTGTATAAAAAACACCCGCCAGGTTGACGGGTATTTTGCAATTGTTTAGTTCTTTGCAGCACGCTTACGTAAGTTAGCGTCAAGGATTCGTTTGCGTAGTCGCAAATTCTTTGGTGTAACTTCCAAAAGTTCGTCGTCTTCGATAAAGTCCAAACACTGCTCCAAACTTAGGTTTGTGAATGGTGTTAGCTGAACAGTACCGTCACTAGACTTTGATCGCATGTTCGTTAATGCTTTTGCACGACAAACGTTGATTTCTAGGTCTTCTTGGCGGTTGTATTGACCAATAATCATACCCATATAAACTTCAGTTGCAGGTCCTACAAATAGAATTCCGCGAGCTTCAGCAGTTTCAAGTGCATAAGGAGTTGTTGTTCCAGATTCGAAAGCAATCAACACACCATTGCGGATTTTTTGAAGCTTTGGACCAAGTGGTTGGTAACCATGTGGCAAGCTGTTCATAATTACAGTACCTTTTGTAAGTGTCAAAAGTGAGTTACGAAGGCCAATCAATGAACGAGTTGACATAATATAAGTCAAACGATTAAGGCCACTTGTTGTAATTTCTTGTTTAACCATGTTTCCGCGGCGTACACCAAGTTC
>CAZNQY010000039.1:0-7587 GCA_964575635.1 uncultured Saccharimonas sp. (SeqCode)
CCAATAACCACGGTATCGGGCGTAAAAATGTCCTGCATTAAAATTTTGGAAAATTCCGCCTCAGTATAGCCATCGTCTATTGTCTGCTGCGGGGTTATTCCAGTCACCATTAAAGCTTCTGGGCTCGGCAGAGTGTCATCATTAAGTTTAACCATCAAGTTATACGAATCACCAATTTGATTCAAATCAGAGTCGGTTCGAATACCAGCAAACTGCATAATTCGCGCCTCGCGTGGGTTAAGTCCACTAGTTTCTAGATCGTAAAAAAAGAATGTTTTTGCCATTAATCTAATTATATATCAATCGTCACGTCTGAACTAATTCATTGGCGTAATAAGTACTGGGATTGCACTAGTTGCGTTATTACCAGCCCCTATACGTCCACTAGTTCCATCGCCCCAACAATACAATGCATAATCTTCATTAATAGCGCAATCGCCATAAACGCCAACAGATACTTTACTCGGTTTAATATTATTTATTTTTGCCGCCAACACTGGCGTAGTTTTATCACTAGTTGTATCATCGCCTAATTGGTAATTATCGTCACGACCCCAGCAATAATACGTTGCGTCCGTAGATATCGCACAAATCGAATCATTCGACGCAACGGCAAACCCAATCAAATTCTTGCCCGTTAATACACCCGAGGTTAATACGGCCGTTGGAATTTGCTTTCCAATAACACTACTGTCGCCAATTGTACCCCTAGCATTAGCACCCCAACAATACGGTAGATTATCAGACGCAATCACACAGGTAGTATTATTATTTGTGCTAATTGCCTTAATACTTTTACCGCTCAACAAACCTGTCGTTAACACTGCCACGGGTACGGATTTGCTAATAACACTATTGTCACCAATTTGACCGCTAGTATTCAAACCCCAGCAATAAGCTTTGTTGTCGGATGCTATTAAACAAGAATGGCCAGTGCCTGATCCAGTAATATCTTTAACTATTTTACCGCTCAAAACGCCACTCATCGAAACTTGTACTGGTGACGAAGAATATCCAGATACCCAACCAGACCAACCAAGCGCACCATTATCGCCATTACCCCAACAATATTCATAATCGTCAGATGCTAGAACACAGGCTCGTTGCCAGCCCATCGTTAGCTTCTTGACAGTTTTACCAGCTAAACTACCACTAGTAGTTACTGCAACCGGAACATTGCTAACTGTCGTGCCGCCATTACCTAATTGACCGCTCGTTCCAGCTCCCCAACAATATGGCAAATCATCAGACGCAATCGCGCAAGTACTCGTATATCCAGTTGCAATCGATTTAATTCGCAGACCAGCTAAAACTCCACTAGTATCTACGGCAACTGGCAAATTTGAATTCGTACCAGTGTTTCCGTTTCCTAGTTGACCATTATCGTTAAGACCCCAACAAAACGCTTTTCCATAAGCATCGATAGCGCAGGTATGTTGATAAGTCGACGAGACTTGAGTCCATAAATTATCACCAGAATAAACGATAGCAGCTGATGCTGACGGCTGCATTGCCACACATACGCCAGGTCTCGATTCTTTGGTAAAAGCGTTATAAATAGAATTCTTTGTACCGTCCTTATTGTATCCACGTATACAATAATCATTATGATCGGTAACTACATCGATAATATCATCACCGCTAGGAGTAAATCCTAACGCCGCGACATCCGCTGGATTACCAGAATAATAATATGCATTTTCTAGCTTATTCTTTAAGCCATAATCTTCGACAATACCTTCAATACTATCAATATCTGACTGAACCGCAGTGTCTTGCGCTTTTTGTTGGAGCGCCGTATAAGAAGCAATACTTATTGCAGTTATTATTGCTATGATTATAATCACAGCAGCTAGTTCTACGATAGTAAAGCCAGATTGATTTTTGTTTATTTTTTTGACCATAATATGCCCCTATTTGGGTTATGCTTGATAAATCAAGTATAGCATATTATTTCTACTGCTCAACTAGAGTCAATTCGCCATCACCAATTCGCACGACGCTTTTACCGTCCGCGCCTTGACGTTTAAGTTCCTGGGAAATACCCATTCGTTTCATAATATCGCGCAAACGGTTTTCGGCTTCATAATTACCAAAATCAGTACGCTCGGAGAATCGCTCGATTTTTTCACCAGTCACAACATATACGACATCACCAGTTTCGGCATCAGTAGTTTTCTCAACAGACCAAGCTTCAGAAATTTGTTCGCTATTCAAACTGATCGTTTCAATTCCTTCATCAATTTCTTCAACTTCTTCGGCAGCTTTTTTCTTACCTTCTTCGACTTTTACGCGTAATGCGCGCAAAACTTCAATCAATCCCTTGTGAGCTACAGCTGATATTGCAAATACTGGAACGTCACCAGCCACAGCTTTTACGGCATTGATTTGCATATCAATAATTTCTTGATCAAGTCCTTCGGTTTTTGTAATCGCAATAATTTCTGGGTGGTTTGTTAAACTTTCGCTATAACTCGCAAGCTCGTTTCTGATCGTCATATAATCAGCCGCGATATCATTTGAATAAGCATCAATCAAATGCAACAAAACAGACGTACGCTCAATATGACGCAAGAATGCATCACCAAGACCTTTGCCTTCGGATGCGCCTTCGATTAATCCTGGAATGTCGGCAATCAATACATTACCTTCGTCAACTTTAGCCACTCCAAGGTTTGGAGTAAGCGTCGTAAAGGCATAATCAGCAATTTCTGGACGAGCGTTACTGACAACCGACAAGAATGTTGATTTACCAGCATTAGGGAATCCAACTAATCCAACGTCAGCAAGCAACCGAAGCTCAAGTTGGGCCTCGAACTCATCGCCAGATTCGCCCATTTCTGCCATTCGTGGAGTTTGACGAACTGATGATTTAAAGTGAGCGTTACCGTAACCGCCACGACCACCATGCGCAATAATAACTTCGACGTTTGGTTCTGTGATATCAGCGACAATTTGTCCATCACGATAAACAATCGTACCAACTGGCACTTTTATAACCCTGGATTCACCAGCAGCACCGTAGCGATCGCGCTTTGATCCGCGTTCACCAGCTTCAGCAGCAAGTTCTGGTTTGAACCTGAAATCAATAAGAGTATTGAGTCCGCTATCGCCAACAAAGATAACATCGCCACCTTTACCGCCGTTACCACCATCTGGACCACCTTTAGAGATGTACTTTTCACGTCTAAAACTGACGGCACCGTCGCCACCTTTACCTGCTACTATGAAAACTTTTGCGGTATCTACAAACATATTTGACCATTATACCAAAATCACCCCGGAATTGACAGGGGTGATTTTTTATTTCGAATTATACTAGTGAATGTAGTTGTATTGACCGACGCTAGCCGCAGGAATAATTCGCCCAGAAACGATATTGTATCCACCACCTGCAACGTAAGCATTCATTTCGCTAATGCTAATATCACCGTTTTCCAATACAGATTCAACAATACCGACGTGACCAAAACCGCCACCATTCTGAATAATCGCACCAGCAGAAGGGGTGTGATTTACAGTTAGCCCATCATTAGCCGCTTGTTGCGCCCATGATACTGCATTATACCAGTGATCACCAACTGGCAAACCAAGCTCTTTTCTGCGGTTATAAGCATATAGAGTACAGTTTCCGTGCGCATAAAGCCCGTTATCTGGCGTACCGTATTTAATAAACCATGTTTTTCCGCCAGCATATCCAGTAACAGCCACGTAATAATTAATAACTACAGGTGCTACATATCCAGGTCTTTCAACTTCCGGCAAAATACCGCTTGGTAAAATAATCGATGTATTAGCAACGACGCCGCTAACGTCAAGGTCGTTATATAAAACAAGCTGAGTAGGATCAACCTTATACTTGCTAGCAATCGAATCAATAGTGTCGCTAGACTTAACGTTATATAAAATACCACTTACAGGCAATATTTTTAACACAACGCCAGGATTTATAGTATCCGAAGTCAGGTTGTTAGCCCATTTTATAGTTTCTTTGGTTACATTAAATTTAGCTGCTAAACTCGTTACAGTATCTCCAGACACAACCGTATATGATATAACAGATCGATTCTCGATAGTTGATTCAATAATTTGCGGCTTCGAAACACTCGCGCCTTCAGTTTGCTTGAATTCGCTCATCGCTTGTGTAGACATTGATAAGTTCACTACAGATGTTGATACAGGCAAGTTAGTTACCTGAGCAACACTTGCGGCAACGCTTGCGGCAACCGCATCATCAACCGAGGTTTTATTTACTTTAGAACTATCAATTATCGTAGCATTCGCCAGCGCCTTTGGGCCGTTAGCTTTTGTATAACCACTAGAAATAATGCCGATAACGACAAAAAAAGTTACCGTATAGGCAATTATCGTCAGTGGCTTTATTTTTATAGATGACTTTTTACGGCCATTTGACCGAGAAAGCTTATCATTGATCGCAGCAATACGTTCGGTTGCTCGATCTATTATTTTGTTACTGATACAATTCTCCTGCCATACACTTCGTGCTGGCAAATACCTTACTTTGTCTGTTTCATATTATTAATTGAAAAGAGTGAAAATCGACAAATTCACCCATATGACATTTTTGGTAAGCTCGCTTTTTGAATTCGTTCCCACCACTTGCAGTTCTGGCTATTAGCCTTACAGTAGTCGAATCTCCAAGTTACGCTTTATATATTATATCCTTCATTGATTTTTGTGTCAATTTGTGATATAATATACTTAATTAGTACTACATTTGATTTTGCAGTGATTTACGATATTTGATTCATGCTCCGCATAGGTACTAGCAAAATAAGTAATATCGTCATCACCACTTAAAAAATACAGATATTCATTACTATTTGGCGACGCTACGGCCATCAAAGCCGACAAACCTGGTGCTGCAATCGGACCTGGCGTTAATCCACCATTTACCCTGGTGTTATATGGCGAATCCAAGTTCGGATCACGCACAAGGCCGTTTTTATCGGCAATATATTGATAAGTGACATCAGACCCCAAAACCATACCTTGATCTAGTCTGTTATAAAACACGCCTGCAACTTGTTTTTGGTCACCTTCAGTATTCACTTCTTTTTGAATAATCGATGCCAAAGTAATACCTTCGTACAAGTTTAGTCCGCGTGACTTAAATCCATCAATCAGATTGTTTGCTGTTATGTCGCCATAAAATTCATCGAACACCTTTTCGAATATTTCTGAAACACTGGCGCCAACATTAAAATTATATGTTTCGCCGTAAATATAACCTTCCAAATCAGCCGACGCTGGTTTTGAATTAAACAGCGGACTTACATATTTTGCTCTTAGCGCGGCACTTATCTCTTCCTCGGAATAGCCAGCCCGTTTCAGTATCGTCGTCACATCCGTCTTTTTTATTTCTGGCTTGTCGGTATTATCAACTAGCGTCGCGCCTGGATAAAAAGTAATACTGAATTGATCAACCTTGCCATTTATTAAATGACCGACAATTTGCGATACCGATTCGGATTTAGCAATTCTATATGTACCAGCCTGCAATTTATCTTCGTTACCAGATAACTTCAAGTAAACCTTGAATGCAAAAACATTCCGAATCATACCTGAATCATGTAATAAATCAGCCACCTGCCCAGTTGAACTGCCGTTTTTTACGGATATTTTAATCAAAGACGTGGCGTTTTTGTCTATCGGCGACAACTGGACGTTATACCAAAAAAAAGCTGCTACACAAAAACCAAATAAAATCGAAAACACACCAAAAATTGTCAAAATTATCTTTTGTTTAAGCGTCTTTTTTGAATGTTTTTTAACAGCCAAGCCAGCCGACTGATCGATCGGTTGCATTGGGATTTTACTATCCTGCATAATTAAGCTCTATGTAATCCTGAAGTATTATTGATGCCGCCATCGAATCGATATCGGCCTTGGTATATGGTTTTTTGTGGGCTATTAAACGTTGTTCGGCAATAACGCTCGTTAACGATTCGTCTTGAAAAACTGTTTTAATATCAATATTACTTAGCTTGCGCGTAAATTCTTCGACATATTCAGTCTGCTTGGTCTTTTCGCCTGATTGATTACGCGGGTATCCAATTACTAAAATACTAGCTCGTTCATCTGATATGATTTTTTGGATTTTGTCGATCTCTGAACCATCAACATCTACGGTAGTTAAAGGGAAGGCTAATCTGACACCAGTATCGCCTTTTGCTACTCCGATTCTTTTTTCGCCCACATCCAAACTGATTAAAGTGAGTGGACTAGTCATTTTCAATTTTAAATTCTACCGTAATCTTTTTTATATCATCAGGTACAGTACGAACCCAGAAATATGAGAACGTTGTATCAACATTACTTACGCCATCAATGCTACTAAGTGTTGATTGAACATCACCATATTGTTCGCCTTTAACTTGCAATTTGACCTTTTCTTTATCGATGTCTGGACCAATTTTTCCTGTCGCTTCAATACTTACAACTGCACTTGTGTCATTTTTTGAATAACCAGTCAATTTAACACTTGATGAACCGTCATCGTAAATTCTTTGTCCGCTAGTAACTTGTTTATTCAAACTATCCTTTAGATAAGCAACAATATCCGCTTTGGCAATTCCTGACATAGTAAATGTTACAGATGCCGTAAGTTTTGCTTTTCCAGCTAGAAGTTCAGCGCCCAAAATTGGATTAGCAACAAGAGTGCCGTAATCAACATTAAAGCTTTCGGCAATAACTGATTCACCACTAGTGAATTGTGCGGTTAATTGGTTCTTGAATGAGCTTGTAGGTAGTTCTTTTAGGGCTTGCGTTGCCTTTTCAATGTCTTCGGCGGTTACGATAGTAGCTTTATGGCTTGATCCACCAGTAGTTGCCGTTACTTTCGCCGTAACGTTTGCGACACTAGAATTGTAATTACCTGCTACCAAGTTATATTCCGAACCAATTTCCGATGCAACTATAGCTACATCGATACAACCAGCAACGATACCATCATTAACAGTTGCAGCCGGTACATCAACAGATTTAGTCGTTACAAAGTCATATTCGCCACTCGAAAATATCGATCCAGCGACTACTTCAATTGCCCAACCCTTACTCGCATTACATAACGTTGCCGTACCTGTGGCTTTTTCGCCACGATCTTCGTTTCCTGTAGCAGTAAAGTCGACTGACAAATCTTTTTTGATAGTCTTTGTCACAACCTGGGCAGTTCGCTTTTCAATATTTGTAGCTTCTGATCCGACTAACTTCACCGATACACTAACCGGAGCTTTGGATGTTTTTGCGGTAATAGTAACTGTTGCGGACGGAGCATAAATAGTCGCCCAAACGCCAAAACCAATCAAAGAAATAAATGTGATAGAACCAAAGAATAACTTTTTTCTGAATCGTGAAAAATTTGGAATTTTATTTGCATTCTTTTTTTCGACAGATTTTTGCGGCTTTACAGGATCAGACTCTTTGGTTTCAATTGATGATGGTTGAATTAAAACTTCATCCTCGTCATCAATATCGATGTCATCAATTACATCTTCGACTGATTCTTTTTTGTGAAGTTTAGGTTTATAATCAGTCAATTCATCCATTTCTTCATCTGATTCTTCG
>CAZNQY010000040.1:0-7587 GCA_964575635.1 uncultured Saccharimonas sp. (SeqCode)
TAAAGAAAGGGTGCAAACCATATATAGAAAAATAACTCCAAAATAAAAACCATCAAAAATAATTGGGAAGTTATTATTTGGCCAAAAGACCACGCCAAAAACACGGCTAATTCGAGAAATTTTAGTTACACAAAAAATCACCCTCTCAACCAAGGATTAATAGTAATTATAAAAACCAAACCGAAGGATTCTTGTTTAATGAGACTAAATGTAACTCACATCACTAAATTGTTTTTTTTTACAGTCATTGCTTTAGCATCAAAAACAATTAACGCCAACACAAATGCAACTGATTTAGATATCATGGCACTTCCTGATTACTGTGCACAGTTTCTAAAGCCAGATCTAGTGGGAACACCCCAGGCAAAACGATGGGACAAACTTTTGTCGGAATTCGACGGCCCTCATCACTATTGCTTTGGCCTTAATAAGTATAATCAAGCTTGGAAAGTATTTGATAAAGCAGAAAGAAATAGTTTACTTAAGGGTGCGATCGCCGAAATGAGCTACCCTCTTAACCACCATTTCAATCCTAAACACCCCCTCAGCCCTAAATTGCTTTATGACATAGGGAAGGCAAGCGAAGCGCTAGAGGATTACAAATCAGCGATTGACTATTTTCAAAGAAGTATTGAGTTGAATCCAAACAATTGGACTCCATATGCGACACTAAGCGACTTACAGGTTAAATTAGGCCTTAAAAAAGAAGCGATAGAAACGCTTAAAAGCGGACTAAAGTTGAAGCCAAACTCTAAACCACTATTAAAGCGCCTAAATAAACTTCAAAATTAATATTCCAACCTAACTCAAGATCATTTATTTAATTTCCCATATGTTGCGAATAGTTTACAATTTATATTCTTACAGAGAGTTGATCGCAGCTCTAACCTACAAAAATATAGTCATTCGATATAAACAGGCTTATCTTGGAATTTTGTGGGCGGTATTAAAACCGGTGATGTTAATGTTAGTATTCACACTAATGAAGGGCTTTGTAGGCATTGAAACCGGTAACATTCCCTACCCGTTAATTACTTTTGCGGCACTAATGCCTTGGGTCTTTTTTCAAGAATCGGTTTCGGAAGGTGTCAATAGCGTCACCTCAAATGCTGCTTTAATCAAAAAAATATATTTCCCTCGGGAAATATTTCCGTTAACCGCTATGGTAACAAAGCTGGTAGAGCTCGCTATCAGCTTTGGCATATTGGCAGGGATGATGGTTTACTATCAGATAATTCCCAGCGTCTATATATGGTGGATACCGGCATTTATCTTGTATACGATGGTAGTGGCACTGACTATAAGCTTTTTTGGTGCAGCGATTAACGTGTACTATCGCGACGTAGCGCAAGCTATACCCATAGCGTTATCTTTACTGATGTATGGCTCCCCGGTCATTTACCCTTTGAGTCTGGTGCAAAAAAAATTGTTGATTGAGCAAGCTGCCGGCGAATGGTCGGATAGGTTATATATGCTCTACACCCTTAATCCTTTGGTTGGCATTATTGACGGGTTCCAACGCGTATTGATCAAAGCTACCGAACCTGATTTCGGCGCACTTTATCCCGGATTGATTCTAACGCTGGCATTTTTGCCTGTCAGTTATTGGTTCTTTAAGCGAGCCGAAAGCTGGTTTGCTGACGTTATCTAGCAGAGAAGTCAGAAGCATTCATCGCACAAAATTACGCTAAATTCAGTTTATGACCATCATAGAAGTCAAACACCTCACTAAGGAATATCAACTGGGCCATTTGACCAGTGCCAAGGAAACAGCACTAAACGCCCTCAGACGCCTAACCTTTCAGCCCACAATCGAGCGCGAACGATTCAAAGCTCTGGACGATGTCAGCTTCCAAATC
Source organism: uncultured Saccharimonas sp. (SeqCode) (assembly GCA_964575635.1). GTDB lineage: Bacteria > Patescibacteriota > Saccharimonadia > Saccharimonadales > Saccharimonadaceae > UBA1547. The sequence goes on from CAZNQY010000040.1 coordinate 1,860, forward strand.
GAAGAAGGCGAAGTGGTTGGTATCATCGGTCACAACGGCGCCGGCAAAAGTACCTTGCTCAAACACTTGGCCAACATCAGCAAACCGACCAAAGGGAACGTTATCGTACGGGGCAGCATAGCCCCATTGATCGAGGTTGGCGCCGGAGTAAACCCAGAACTGACCGGGAGAGAAAATATATTTTTGAATGGCGCCATTTTAGGCATTCCTCAAAGAGTAATTAAACAGAAGCTGGATGAAATTATCGATTTCTCGGAATTAGAACAGTTTATCGATACACCTGTTAAACGTTATAGCTCGGGGATGACGGTTAAACTGGGTTTTTCTATCGCCACTAGCATGGATGCGGACATTTTAATCATTGATGAAGTATTGGCCGTAGGTGACTTAGCATTTCAGCGCAAGTGTTTCGACCGCATGGAAGATCTAATTAAACGGAAAGGAAAGACTGTGTTACTGGTAAGCCATAATATCAGACAAGTGGAACGTATTAGTAAACGAGTTATATGTTTAGATCACGGCAAAATAATACTTGACGGCAACCCCACAATAGTTGCAAATGAATTTGTTCAAAAAAGCAACGAAATCATTAAATCTCAGTTCTCAAGCAAAAATATTACAAATGAAAACTCTGAAGTTATAAATAATGTAAAAGGCTCACTTATCAATAATAAAAACCAAGAAGTTGACAGAGTATATTGCTTAGAACCATGCCGCTTTAAAGTATCATTTATAACTTCCACAGCGCTCAATGGAGTGTCTTTTTATTTCGGCATCCATTCAACAGACTTTGTATATTTAACAGCCAATAATACAGCTTTTAATCCAATAGATTTATCACCTGGCGCACATACAGTAGAAATGAATATTGACCGCTTAACATTACTACCTGGTGCTTATAGCTTTTTAATTTGGATTGGCAATAGCGAAGGTATTGCTTATTTTCATGAAGAAGGATTTTATACATTTTCCGTTTATTCAGATAGCTATCAAATTACAAGGCAAGGTGAGCGTGGACTTTTCTACCTTGACACAAACTGGAAAGTTGATAATTATAAAATAGATTAACATCTGATCCGTTAAAAACCAATAATTAATATGAATCCGGTATCATCTTTTAAAAGATTACTCAAAAAAACACCTTTCTTGAAACCTGTATTCGACGAGAGAAACCAATTAATTGAAAAAAACAAGCTCCTCCAAAACGAATTAAAGAAATGGAAGAAAGGATTTGTTCCGCCAGGACATTTCTATTCCCCAATACCTGATTTTGACTCAATAGCGCAGGATAGGGCAACATTATCCGACCCCAAATATAGTATAAATTCTTGCATTTCCCTAAATGAGCAAACACAAAAAGAAATGCTTGATATTTTTAGCCAATACTATTCTGAACTTCCTTTTGGAGAAGCCGCAGAAAATGGAAATCGATACTATCTTGACAATGAGTACTATGCCTATTCTGACGGAATATGCCTTTACTCAATGATGCGCCATCTTAAACCTAAAAGATTTATTGAGGTAGGATCTGGATTTTCGTCATGCGCGGCCCTCGATACAGCAGAGCTTTTTTTATCAAAGATGCCAGAATTTACTTTTATAGAACCATATCCAGAGCGCCTAAACAACCTATTGAAACCTATTGACCACCACAATCCAAAGATAAAGATTGAAGTATCACTAGTACAAAATGTACCATTATCGATGTTTGAATCACTCGAAGAGAACGACATCCTCTTTATTGATTCGAGCCACATTAGCAAAATCGGAAGTGACGTTAATTTTTTATTTTTCAACGTATTCCCAATACTCAATAAAGGTGTCTATATCCATATCCACGATATATTCTATCCTTTCGAATACCCATATGCTTGGATAAACAACCAACGAGCTTGGAATGAGATTTATTTATTACGATCATTCCTTCAATGGAATGAAAAGTTCCAAATAGCTTACTTTAATAGCTACATGGAAAACAATTTCAGCAAGGAAGTACATTCCAAACTTCCACTCTGCATGACCCCCCCCACAAATGCCATGACCATACCTGGAAGCATTTGGTTAAAAAAAGTTTGAAATAAAATATATTATATTCTACATTAATTACCGCTCTTTTAGGATGTAATGTCATAATGCGCTAAATTTTAAGTCATTGATATTGAATATTTTTTAATTTTATCAAAAGTGACATTTCTTATTTTAAAAGCAGTAACAAATCGCGTCTGACCCAAGAAAAATCACCAAGCATTGTTCGTTATCCAATTACATCACAAATGCTTTTGTGGCTTACTTTTTTATAAAACCCTACAAATTTATGCCTTATAAAAAACCACAACAAAAATGAACAAAATTCTAGCCATTTCTTATTCACCTCCGATGCCGGATTTACATTCTGGAGATTTGCGTTTCTACTCTATTCTGAAAATACTCGCAAGAAATCACGGAAAAGTCACTCTAGTAGCGAAAGATTTATTTGAATGGCATCAAAAAACACCGGATAGCACGCGTTATAAAACCATGCTCGCAGATATCGGGGTGATTTTACATGAAGGCGACATTTTTTCTGCGCTAAACAGTAATAGGTTTGATTATATAATTTTTGAGTTTTACTATATGGCTACCGAGTTTTCGGACTTGGCCCGCCGTCTTCAACCCCAGGCCCTGTCTATTATAGATTCCGTCGATATTCATTTCAGCCGCCTTCAAGCCAAAGCAAAGCTGACTAATAGCCTAGACGACAAAAACGAAGCCGAGAAAGTTCGCACCGACGAATTAAATGCCTATCAAAATGCAGACATCATTATTGCGGTATCAGAAGATGACAAGTCATTGCTTCAAGATCTAATGCCCGATAAATACATCTTTGTATTACCTAATGTGCATGCCATCCACGAAATACCGCCACGATCAAAACGCGAATTCGGCAGACTGGTATTTATAGGCGGATTTTCGTTTCCGCCCAATCTCGATGCAATACTATACTTCTTAAACGAGATAATGCCTCTAATACGGGCCAAAACAACAGAGGTTAAGCTCAGCATCATCGGCAGCAATATTCCTCAGAAAATTTTTGATATGGCTGCCACCGATGTTGATGTCATCGGTTTTGTGCCTGAGACAACCTCTTATCTCCAATCCGCTTATATTTCCATTGCTCCGCTACGCTACGGCGGCGGAATGAAGGGTAAGGTTGGAGAAGCACTGTCGCATGGTTTACCAGTGGTAACAACACAGTTTGGTGCCGAAGGCTTTGGCCTTACGCCCGGCCGGGATCTATTAGTTGCAGAGACGCCGGACATGTTTGCTGAGGCTGTTTTGAAATTATTAGCCGATTCAAATTATTACGATGAAATTAGTAAGGCTGGGCACCGTTTTATATCAGACAATTATTCCACAGAGGCCATGGAAATCAGATTGGCTAATTTCTTAGAAAAAATTAAAGAAATTACGCCTATAAAATTGCCTTGGCATAAAATGGCATCATATTGTGTTCAAAGGTTGCTTGATAAGCATATAATGTGGCGCATAAAAAGTAAACAATGGAGATAAATCATGGCCTGTTTTTTATAGACCTTCCAATTTTATGATTAAAAACTTCTAGCTTTATGAAAAGCAATCAACCTCGCCGACTTTCTCACAAGCCAACCGTTGTTGTTTACTCGTTTGAGACTGCAAACGAAGCTTGCGCTGTAATACGTATATTCGGGCCTCTGCTTGCAATTGGCTGGAATGTGGTCTGGGCTTCCAGTAAAGATTCTTCCGGTTTCAAGTTCGATATAGAGGTAGCACACAGCGCTGATTTAATTTTAATTCAGCGAATGTTTCCATCGAAATTTACCGAAAAAATATTGGATTTTGCATTAACACTTGGCGTTCCGATTGTTTTTGACCTAGATGACTCGTTTTTTGATGTTCCTCCGCATCTCGCCATTTATCACAGCTCAAAGAAACACATTCCATATATTAAATGGATTTTAAAATCTGCTGATTTAATTACGGTCTCGACGGCACCATTAAAAACATCCCTTAGCCGCTATACGAGCAGACCAATTCATGTCATTCCCAACATATTGGATTTCGAATTGTTCTCATCTAGCCCAAGAGAGCACAAACAACGGTTCAATTTTCTGGTTTCTGGCACTAACTCACATCAAAAGGACTGGGCAATTGTTGAAGAACCCATTAATAGAATATTAGAGCTGTACGGTGAGAAAGTTAGTGTTACATTTTTTGGCGACACTCCAGAAAAGCTCAAAAACCACCCATGCATCAACATAATTAATTTTCAATGCGATTATGAAAAATACGCATCACTACTTAAAAAAATGGATATTCATACCGCATTAACGCCGCTCGAAGACACAAAATATAACCACTGCAAAAGCAACATTAAATGGCTAGAATATTCTGCTGCCGGCATCCCTGGAATTTACAGTGACCTATCACCCTATAACACCTGTATACAGAACGATATCACCGGAATTCTCGTAAAAAACACTCCAGACGCTTGGTTTAACGCAATGAATAGCTTAATAAGCGATACCGAAAAGCGCTTAAGGATTGCTAAAAATGCCCAGAAGCGGGTTCTCGAGCAGCATTCCTTAGCAAGCTCATTGGATATAAACACTTCTGTAATTAAAAGTTTTTTTGGCAAGAAACATAAACATACGGCTATGGCCTTCACTCCAATAATTCACTACCGGCTATACGACAACATAAATAAATTACTAGATCGACATCTATATTGGCGAATAAAAAAAAATAATTAACATAAAAACACAATAGTGCAGCCACCATTAGGGAACCTCTGTTTAATTAGCTTTATCGAATTTTGGTAAAAAACAAATCAATGACTTGCGCATCGGCTTTTCTTAAAATCTGTTTTAATCAGAGTTTGCTTAGCTATAGTATTTATTACAATTTTAATTTCTTGTAACGCCAATTTAGTTAAATTTATGAGTTCATCACAGCAAATAAATATATTATTCATATCTAGCAACAGCGACATAGCAGGTGGCGAAAATTATCTACTTACGGCCTTTAAGCTTCTTGACAAAAAAAAATTCAAGCCAATTGTAATGGTGCCTGGAGAAGGTAGATTCTATAATGAACTAGTTAGGCTAGGAATTGAAGCGTTTGTCATGAAAATGAATTATTTTTGGCTGACACCTCCTGATGAATGGTATAGACATTTATCTAGCATACCTGCACGAGTAAGATATCTTGCAGATTTTATTCGATCAAATAAAATATCTCTTGTCCATACTAATTCTAATATAATTTTTGAAGGCGCTTTAGCGGCTCGATTAACAGGAGTTCATCATTTATTTTTTGCGCACTTAGAATTTCTACCCCAAAATCCTATTTTTCAGCGTTTTACTTTAGATGCAAAATCCTATGCTCAAATGATTGGCGATCTTTCATGCCATATCATCGCGGTCTCAAATACGGTTGCCCAAACCTATTCCCCTCCAATTGACATAAACCGAATTCAGGTTGTCCACAATGGATTAGAGTTTGAAAAATTTGATGTAGCACTTGAAAACAAAGACGGCAGCCTTCGGTCAGAACTTGGACTTTCTGACAATTCACTGATCGTTTCAGCTATTGGTCGAGTTCACCCTGATAAAGGGTTCGATTATTATATTGAAGCTGCTGAAATTGTTGTTCGTCAAAATCCAAGGTTACATTTTCTTATTGTTGGCAAAGATGAAGACATCGAATTTTG
>CAZNQY010000041.1:0-6907 GCA_964575635.1 uncultured Saccharimonas sp. (SeqCode)
ATATATAAAGGTATGGACATCGGCACGGCAAAGCCAACGGATTACGAGCGATCATTGGTTTCTCATTATGGACTTGATTTAGTTGAGCCTGGTGAATACTTCTCTGCATCAGATTTCAAGAAATATGCTGATAGAAAAATAGCTGAAATACGTCAACGTGGACATATACCATTTTTGGTTGGTGGAACCGGTTTATATATTGATTCGGTTATTTTTAATTATAGTTTTGGATCAAAAGCGGATAGTGATTTACGTCAAAAACTGAACAATATGACAGTGCCCGAGCTTCATGATATTTACAACAATTTAAAGATTGAAATACCTGAGAACAAGCTTAATAAAAGGCATTTAGTGCGTGGAATAGAACGAAACGGCATTAAATTACAGAGTAGAGATAGAATAATTGATAATACATTTGTTGTTGGTATATCAACAGAAAAAAGTATTTTGACCGATAGAATTCACGAAAGATCGGAACAGATGTTTCAAAACGGCGTGGTTGATGAAGCTATAAAATTATCTAATATCTATGGTTGGGATAGTGAGGCGATGACAGGTAGTATATATAAGTTAGCCCGAAAATATCTATCAGGTGAATTAACATTTGATGAAATGAAGCGAAAAAATGAGACTGCTGACTGGCAATTAGCCAAACGTCAAATCACTTGGTTCAAAAGAAATAAATTTATTCACTGGGGTTCGCTCGACTATAGTAAAACATATACAATCGAGCTTCTCGAAAAAAATCACTAGCCATGGTATTATAAGAATAAGAAAATTATCCGGGGAAAATAAAATGATTGATGCATTATTTGGTTCAAAAACGCGCGTAAAGCTCTTGCATTTATTTTTAAATAATCCAGGACAGCCTTTTTATGTTCGTGAGATCACACGAATAATTGACGAACAAATAAATTCAGTTAGACGTGAACTTTCTAATATGATGGAAGTTGGTATCGTTATTTCAGAGAGCGTTGATAATCGATTGTATTACCAAACGAATCAAAAATATGAACACTATATGCCCCTACGTGCGATATTTAGTGATGCAAAGATAAAAATTCAAGAAAATATTGCAAAATCGATTGATCAACAAAACGAAGAGTATGAACAAAAGTTTTCTGATTTGTCTGGTATTAGGTTAGTGATATTCGCAGGCTGTTTAGTAAAAGACTCTAAATCGGACCTGGATATATTGATTGCTGGTGATGTTTCACTCGCAAAAATTAGATCGTTAGTCTCGAGTATAGAGAAAAAAGAGAGTCGCGAAATTAGTTATACCGTGATATCATATGACGAGTTCTACTATAGATTGAGTGTTAGGGATAAATTCATTATTGATATTATAAATAACAAACACAAAGTAGTAGTCGATACCGATAAAGTCTTTAGTATTAAGAAATAGGGGATAATATGTTTGAAATTGAATACAAAGGTGCAAATTCTGTAATTATATCTACAAAAAAGGCAAAGATTGTTGTCGATCCAAATATCGCTCCATATGGTCTCAAAAATCCATCAGTTAATGGATGTGTTGAATTGGTAACGGAAGATCGTTTTGCTTTTGATAAAAACTCGGCTAGTATTTTTATCGATGGTCCTGGCGAATATGGCGTAAGTGGCTTTGATATTAGCGGTATTGCTGCAAGGCGACATATTGATGCTGATGCGGACGGAAAATTATCTACGATTTATCGAATAGAAATTGAAGATGCGAGAATCGGTATTGTTGGTAATATTTGGGGTAAATTGAGTGACGAGCAACTTGAAGGTTTGGGATTAATCGACGTTTTAATTCTACCAGTCGGCGGAAATGGCTATACTATGGATGCCGTAGCCGCTGCAAGTTTAGTTGGGCATGTAGAACCGAAGGTGGTTATACCAATTCATTATGCTGATTCTGGAATTAAATACGAAGTTCCCCAGGATGAACTAAGTCGTTTCGTAGCTGAACTTGGTGCTGAAAAAGAAATGGCATCAAAGTACAAGTTGAAGTCGATCTCTTCACTGCCAGTAAAGACAACAGTTTTTGAACTTGAACGAAATTAATCTATAAAAATAGACAAAAAAATACCCGCAATCTGCGGGTATTTTTTGGTCTTTTAGTTTTAAGCGATAATGCCTTTTTTCTTTAGTGTACGGATAGCTTGAGTGCTAACAGTCATAGTGATTTTTTGTCCATCTACCAAGAAAGTCTTCTTTTGTAGGTTTGGTTTAAAAACCCTTTTCGTACGGCGCAAAGAAAAGCTAACGTTGTGACCGAATTGTTTGCCTTTTCCAGTTAGTTCGCAGCGTGCTGCCATAATTATTACTTCCACTTATTTTTAACAATCTGTAACAGTATATTGTTTTTTGGCACTTTAGTCAAGTGGTGGCGACGTTGGTGGATTAATTAATGTTATAATTGATCTATGTTTGATTTAACTTCTATTGTTGTCGTATTGTTAATTGTTTTCGTGTCTATAATATTGCACGAAATTGCACACGGATATGTCAGTTATTTACTAGGCGATGATACGGCCAAGGTCAGTGGCAGGTTGACGCTTAATCCGATCAGCCATATTGATCCATTTATGACTATAATCCTTCCAGTAACTCTGGCTATTGCCGGAGCTCCAGTTATGGGTGGTGCAAAACCAGTGCCAATAGATCAGAGTAGATTTCATTATAAGTTTAACGAATGGGGAATGTTGTTAGTTGCGGCGGCTGGTCCTTTAACAAATCTGGCTATTTCTTTCGTAGCTTTTAGTATATTGGTGGCTACTAGCCCCGCTGGTTTTTTGGCATCTGTTTTGTATACTGCTGTAGTGATCAATCTGAATCTTTTTGTATTTAATATGATACCAATTCCGCCGCTAGACGGATCAAGGATTATTTACACGCTAGCGCCAGATTTTTTCAGGAAACTTATGGATCATATAGAGCAGTACGGTGTATTATTCTTGCTATTTGTTTTTATATTGGGCGGGTCGGCGTTTAGTCAGTTCATTAGTTCGGTGTCATCAGCTATCTTGACGGTTTTTGCTGGAATCTTCGGCCTTTAAAATGTTATAATAGAAGTGTCCCATTAGAAGAAACTAGGTGTATATGATTTTCCTGAATATCATATAGATCGGGAGCTTTACATGATTTATCTCTGTGGAGATATTTTGCGAGCACCCACCTTGCCATACGGTAGGGAATATCTGGCATCGAAACTTCAATCTAATGGGACTTTAGGTTTTTTGTTATATAATAATAGAGCAGTCCATTAGGCGATCGCTCTATTATTTTTGATTTTAGAGAGGAAAGTCCGGGCAGCGTAGAGTGCGACAGTCGTTAACGACGACCGGGGGCGACCCTAGGGAAAGTGCCACAGAAACGAAACTACCCAGGTTTAGGCCTGGGAAAAGGTGAAACGAGTGAGGTAAGAGCTCACAGCATTCCGCGGTGACGCGGCGTGAAGGTAAACCCTGTCGGCTGCAAGGAGATCCGTATCAATAGGCTACTCGTCTACGGGTCGATATCCGCTTGATTCTTTGGGCAACCAGAGAGCTAGATAGATGATCGTCCAAGACAGAACCCGGCTTACCGATGGGCTGTAACTAAAAAACCACCTTGATCGGTGGTTTTTTAGTTTTGTATTGAAATCTAGTTGATTTCTTTTACGATTGCTGCAAATGCCGCAGGTTCTTTTACTGCAAGATCAGCAAGTACTTTGCGATCTAGTTGGATATCTTTAGCTTTAAGTCCAGCGATAAGCTTTCCGTATGTAGTTCCAAGTTCACGAGCAGCCGCGTTGATACGAGTGATCCATAGACCACGTAGATCGCGCTTCATGTTGCGTCGGTCACGGTAAGCATATTGTAGGGCCTTTATGACGCCTTGCTTTGCTAGACGGTAAGACCTAGTTCGGCCGTGTTGCATCCCTTTTGCTAGTTTAAGTATCTTCTTGTGTTTTGCGTTAGCTGTAACGCCTCGTTTTACTCGCATATTCTTCTCCTTAGATTCCTAGTGCTCGTTTAATGTTCTTTGCAGTAGATCCTGTAACAACAGCCGTTGTGTTGATTGATCGCTTGCGGCTCTTGCTCTTCTTTGAAAGCATGTGGTTTCCGAAAGCTCGGCTACGTGTTAGTTTACCTGTGCTAGTAATCTTAATTCGTTTCGCCGTGCCTTTGTGGGTTTTTAGTTTTGGCATTACTATTTACTCCTTACTACTATACTCAGGTTGCGTCCAGCCATCTGAGGTTTTTGTTCTAATATTGCGCATTCTTCAAGACTTACAATGATTCGTTCAAGCATTTCATAGCCAATGTTCTGGTGGGCAATTTCTCGTCCACGGAATAAAACAATGATTTTTACTTTGTGACCGTCGCTCAAAAATTCACGGATCTTGCGAAGTTTGATTTCTAGGTCATTTGCGCCGATTTTTAATCCCATACGCATTTGTTTAAGCTCGATAACTTTAGCGTTTCTCTTGCTCTTTTGTTGCTCTTTCATCTTCTGGTACTGATATTTACCCCAGTCGACTACCTTTACAACAGGTGGGTTTGCATTCGGCGAAATTTCGATTAGATCAACCCCGGCTTCTTCGGCTACTTTGAGCGCATCAGAGCGGCTCATTATGCCAAGTTGATCGCCATTAGGGCCGATTACGCGCAATTGATCAGCTCGAATCTCATGGTTAATGCGAATTGAATTACTGATCTTGGCGTCTCCTTGTATCTCTTAAAATTTAGCGTTTACTCGTCAGTCATTTTACCAGATAATTAACAGTAGTTCAAGCCCCTAATTACCTCGATACTGTAATGCTTCGCTAATATGGTTGATTTTTATGTCAATTGATTCGTCCAGATCGGCGATTGTTCGCGCAACTTTTATGACTTTGAAATAACTTCTGGCGCTAAGTGCTAATTTTTCGGTTGCTGTATTTAGCAGATTTTCGGCATCTTTTGATAGGAAAGCGTGCTTTTTAAGCTCTTTATTGTTCAAACTAGAGTTGTAAATAACGCTACTATTATAACGTATATTTTGAGCATTTATAGCCTTATCAATACTAGCTATAGCTGTTAAATGTTGTTTATTGTCCAACGTATTATTTTCAAAAAGGTCATTATTCGGCACTCTTGATACATTCAAAACAATATCAATACGATCAAGTAGGGGTCCGGAGAGTTTCTTTTGATAAGCAGATATTTGAGTTCCTGTGCAATTACATTCTTTTTTACTATCGCCAAGGAATCCGCAAGGGCAGGGGTTCATTGTCGCTACGAGCATGAAATTTGCTGGAAAGCTAATATGTGAATTTGTTCTGCTTATATCTATTTTGCGATCTTCGAGTGGCTGCCTGAGTGATTCAAGAATTGATCTTGGATATTCGGGTAATTCATCGAGAAATAAAACTCCAGTGTGCGCAAGGCTAATTTCTCCAGGAGTTGGTTTATTTCCGCCACCAGTGATTGACGTCAAACTAGCTGTGTGATGCGGCGATCTAAATGGGCGGGTATTAATTATCTCACCCTTTACTTTGCCTGCTATGCTGTGGATTTTTGTAACTGCAATTCTTTCTTCAGATGAAAGCGGCGGCAATAAGTTTGACAGTGTTTTTGCGAGCATTGTCTTGCCAGAGCCTGGGCTGCCGTTCATTAGTATGTTGTGATGACCCGCTGCGGCGATCAATAAGGCTCTTTTAGCTTGTGTTTGACCTTTTATATCATCAAGTGTTGGATATTGTCGTAGGGCTTCTCGTGAGCTTACAGACTCTTGTATTTTTGGAGCAATAAGTAATTCTTTTTTCAGATGAAGAAATAGTTGTTTTAGATTTTTAACTCCAATAATTTCAATGTTGCCAATCAATCCTGCTTGCTCGATGTTTTCTTCTGGCAAATAAATTCGTTCATAACCGAAATCTTTAGCTGTTTGAGTGATATTGATAGCGCCTCGAATCGGGCGAATATTGCCATCTAGGGCTAGTTCGCCTGCAAAAACCGAATTACCTAGGTCGGATTGCTTTAATTGTCCGCTGACGCACAGAATAGATAAGGCGATAGGTAAGTCATAGTGGGTGCCATCTTTCGGTAATTCAGCTGGCGCAAGGTTAATTGTTATTTTTTTCTTTGGAAATTCGAGCATGGAGTTATTAATAGCACTTCTAACGCGCTCTCTGGCTTCATCAATTGCTTTATTACCAAGACCAACGATTTGTAGAGATGGTAAGGATTTTGATGCATCGCACTCAACCTCGACGATAGAGCCATCGAACCCAATTGGTGCTACTGTGAAAACTCGCGCAACCATAATAAGTATAAGTAAAGCATGGCTGGATATATCTTGTAAATAGTGATAAAATATATAAGTTCGATTGGGGCTGATTTAGCTTTCGACGAATGGAATTTAACAGATTATTCAGCAGATCGAAAGCACTCGTTAAGTGCATTTTTTAATTGCAAACATTCTTGCAACTGCAAAAAGTTACGTTTCTGGTATTGCTAGCGCATTCCAGATGCCAACTCTAGCAACAGTTCGAGCTTAGCTCGGGCCATCTTACTATCTAGGCAACATGAGATAGTTTAGGTGTTATATTCTATGTCGCTTATCATCATATCAAGCAGCAGTGCTGTGGTGAGAAATTCTAGTTGCGCGACTGATTACTTTTTTTGTTTGTCTTTTATGGACATTGGTCGTAAAAATTTAAGATGAAATATATCTGTAGACGAATAATTTGTTACCGTTCGGACCGGGGTGCGATTCCCCGCAGCTCCACCAAGTAATTATTCAAAAGACCGGCAATATGTCCGGTCTTTTTTTATTTTATATCTGTAAAAGAAAAACAACCGCCTGCGAGGAACGGTTGTTTTGTGGAGTTTTTGAATATCTTTTTGTTTTTGGCTTTGTACAATTATTTTGTTCAAAGCTACCCCTATAATAT
>CAZNQY010000042.1:0-6752 GCA_964575635.1 uncultured Saccharimonas sp. (SeqCode)
CCTTTCAGCTTAATAGCTTATTTGAAATGTGTGCAAGATGTATGGTGGGTTAATAAATGAATTTCATAAAAGCTTGTGTTTATTGCAAAAATATGTTCATAAGCATTGACAATTTGGCCATTTTGTGATACATTTATGTCACTACTATTTCAGACGTGAGAATCTGAAGGTAGTGGAGGTCGTTAACAAGTCAGATCATTACAGTGCATGTCATTTAAAAATGAATGCCTATTTCATAATGTCTCTATTAACGGGAGCGGTTAGTCAACTGGTTTATTGTAAGCCAGCTGACGCACCGCCCCCGAAAACTCAGGGGGTTAATTTACCCCGACTGGGGAAGGAGGCAATTATGAATATGAATAATACAAAAGAGATGTTGGCCGAGGTTTTCAAGGCCGTAGAAGAAGCTGCTAACAAAAGGATATCCGCAAAGAACAGGTCGTTAGGGACAAAAGCCTATTACGACAAGGCTCGCGCGGGATTTTCCCCTGAGATAGCCATCCAGGCTACTCTCAGCGTAGTAGCTGAAAATACACAAGCCTGGGAGGCTGGAATGGATGCTTTTATTGAAGCTCCTAAACTAAGCATTCCCACACAAGAAAGCCCTGTCACCGAAGAAGCATCAGAGATCATCTCTGAAGCTGAAATCATCGTCCCTGCTCCAGAGATGCCGACAGAAACTGACACTCCCGTTTCGGAAGAGCCAGTAGAAATTGCTGGTATTGAAAGAGCTGTTGCTGCCGTAACGGATGACGAAGAAATTCAGGATCGTGGCGTTAAGACCTATATCGAAGCAATTCGATCAGGCCAGAGCGTAAATGATGCCCTTTCGACGTCACTCGACACAATGACGAACAATGAAAGCGCTTGGCTGAAAGGTCAGGCTGCCTTTTACGAAGAAACTGAAGCCGCAGACGTACATACGTCAGACGTCGAAGCAACTTCATCTGAAGGTAGCGAGAACAAAGCTATGTGGTGGGCTATTGCAGCCATCTTAGCAATTATCGCTATCATTATCGGTGCAACATTTCTCAATAATCACAAAACAGTTGAGAAAGTTGCCGAACCGGTCATGGTTGACCGAATCGCAGTGTTAGAAAAGGCTACTCTCGCCCTTTATAAGGCGGGTTGGAAGCCTGGTGAGTTCGTCCTTGATAATGCAGTCGATCCGTCGAAAGATGGCTCAACGGGCGGTCAAGGTTCGTTCAAAGCTGACGGAGTCAAGAATGCCGAAGAAATGGTCACATTTCTTGGCAGTGGCTCTGAAGCCGCTAACGCTGTTGTTTCTTCTTTTGCAAACGCCGATACTGGCGCAAGCAAAGAAGACGTACTGAATCCCAATAACTGGGTGACGGTACAGAGCTTGAAAAAGTTTTCTTACCCCGGCAATACCCTTCTCCGTAACGGTGAAGTGGCTAATGCAGGGGCAAGAAAAGGTAGTGCGAATGACATATTTTTGTTGTTCGTGTCACCTAATCCAGATGCTGTAGTTTCGGTCAAGCCGGCTCGCGGCGGCTGCGTTAACCCGCAGAGCACAATGCCAACACCGGTACCAACAATCCCGGAAGAAGTTATTGTTCCGGAAGAGCCAGCGGTAGTAATACCACCGACTGAAGTTTACCTTCAGCCAAAAAGCTCTGACCCGGATGATTACAAATATCCAGCGAAGAAGCCCGAAGTCGACGCTAATAAAAAGGCTGATAAAAAAGCCCCCGAGGTCGACACGAAAGTCGAAGGTGCGAGTGGAGTCGTCGACAAACCCACAAACGAGCCTGGCTCGGAAAGTGGCGTGTTGGCAGCCGATGCCGAAATCGTGGATGAAGATGTCCGCGAAAAAGCACCAGAAGAAGAAAAGGGAGTCAACCCTACCAAAAATGACGAAACCAATGTAGCAGACCCTGGTCTGCCGCAAGGTTTCTAATTGGCAACATTTTTATGGACCCGCTCCCGTTTTTACGGTTGAGCGGGTCCAAATACTTTTTTTAATAAAATTAATAAAAGTTGACATGCACTAGTTGTAATGATCTGATTTGTAACATTTAACAATTTGAACCAAATCCAAAATAGTTAATTGTTACTGATCAAATTTAATTAAATTTTATATAACAGGAGATAAATTATGAAAAACATAACTTCAATTTTGAAAAATACTCCAAAGCGAGCTTTTGCTACTTTCGCTATTCTTGCAACTGCAATTATAGTACCAGCATCAGTTTTTGCATGGGGACCGAGCCGAGCAGAATATACAATTGAAAAACCAGCAAAAGAAGTTGTTTTCAACTCTATAACTAATAACCCAGCACACGGTGATGAGCGTAACTTCTCACAGGTCAAAGAATCAACTGCATCGAATTCAACATATGTTGACAGTATCGAAGTTGCAGCTGGAAAAACTTATACAGTTTTCGTTTATTACCACAATAATGCCGCAGCTAACCTAAATCTAGTAGCAAAAGACTCATACGTTAAAGTAGCTCTTCCGGCTGTAGTTACACAAGGTAACGAAGGTACGAAAGCCGTTGCCTATGTTGGCGCAAGTAACGCTAGTCCAAAAGAAGTTTGGGACGACGTAACTTTCGTAAACAAAACTAGTGGCGATATGGCTTTGCGTTATATCGAGGGATCTGCAAAAATCCATAACTTCGGATCAACAGATGGAAATAAGATTTCTGACAAGGTTATAACAACTGGTGCGACAATCGGATACAACTCATTGAATGGTGACATTCCTGGCTGTAACGAATATGCAGGCTATGTAACATTTGACGTTACTGCTGACCAACCAAACTTTACAGTTGACAAGCAAGTTCGCAAGAGCGGCTCGACAACTTGGACTGGACTTGACAGTGTTAGTGTTGTAACTGGCGATAGCGTTGACTATCTAATTACTTACAAAAACAACGGTACAACAATTCAAAATGACGTTGTTGTAAAAGATGTTCTTCCTGCTGGCGTTGAATTTACAAACGGCACAACTTACATTGTAAACGACGCTAACAAGAGTGGTTTGAAAGTTAGCGATAATATTGTCAGCGCAAGCGGCATTAACATCGGTAACTACGCCCCTGGCGCTGCTGCTTACGTAAAGTTTTCAGCAAAAATCACAGCAAAAACAGAATCATTGTCTTGTGGTGTAAATACAATCGTAAATACAGCACGAGTTGAAACTAACAACGGATCAAAGTCTGATACCGCAAACGTTACAATGACAAAAGCATGTTCTACCGCACAAATGCCAGTTACTGGTATTGGCGAAGATATTGCAGCTATCTTTGGAATTGGTTCATTAGCAACAAGTGCTGCCTACTATATTAGTAGCCGCCGTGCTGCGAAGTTCAACAATTAGAGTCTGACCGCTCGCATAATCTGAAGCGATTCAGCCTAATCAAACCACCCCTTGAATTAACAAGGGGTGGTTTTGGTTTCTGATATAATTTATATATGGCAAAGCAAAAAAAGAAACGTAATAAAGTTTATGCAGGCAAAGATGCCGCAACAACTCGTCCAGTAATTACTCGTATTAAGGCAAGCAACCGATCAAAACTTGGTCAATGGTGGTTTGATAATAAAACAAAACTAAAACCAACCCTTATTACAGGGTCAGTCATTTTGTTTGTGATTTTGTTAATTATCGAAATCGTACGGCTTGTAACTGGCGCCTAAGCTTGCTTGATAGGGATACTAAAACCAAAAGTACTTCCCTGACCTTCTGTTGATTCAAAAATTATCCGACCGTCATGCGCATCAACGATGCGTTTCGCAAGATAAAGTCCAACACCAGTACCGTCTGGGCGTTGTTTTTTGGCATTTGCAGCCCTAAAGAACTTGGTAAATAGATTTGCCTGTTCGGATTCTGGCACGCCTATGCCATGATCTTTGACCATAAAGCTAATCGTATCTTTGTTGGATTCGACGATAATATCAATCTTGGTATTTGGCTTTGAATAATAAATAGCATTATCAGCAAAGTTCATAATAACCTGCCTGATTTTGCCTTCGTCAACACTAACCATCGGAAAGTTTGCTGGTTGTTTATATTCGAATCGCAGATCGTGTGCGATTGCGCTTGGCTGCAAACTATCAATCTCTTGTTTGATCACTTTTGAAAGATCAACACTCACCTTTTCGATCATAAACTTACCTGTTTGGATACGAGACATATTCAGGAAGTCGTTAATCAGGTTGACCATACGTTCACTGCTCATGAAAGCTTCGTCAAGCATGTGACGCATCGTATCGTTAATCTCACCGACATCACCATCCAAGATCATACTGACATAACCTTTGATACTTGTAAGCGGCGTACGCAGCTGGTGTGATGCCATGCTGACGAATTCATCCTTGGCCTTATCCAGACGCTGCAATTGGGCATTACTAGCACGTAGTTCTTTAGTGGCTGCATCAATGCGCATTTGCAAATTTTCATTCAAATCCTTAACTTCTTGAATAGAAAGAGCGTTTTGAATCGCGATTACCAACTCATCAGAAATCGTAGTGAGAACTTTCATATCACGCATCTTATAGCCAGAGTTACGATGACTGCCTAAACATAAATACCCAAGCACTCTACCGCCTTGCTTAAGCGGAAGAGCAAGTTCTATTTTATGACTAAGCATCAAACGATGAATTGGATCGTTACTATTAAGCAACGCAGCAACTATCACGCCCTCGTTAGTATTCGTACATTCATTAAGCTTTAATGCGTCTTTTTTAGGAAGCTGCGTATGACCACTCGTACCCGCAGTAATATAATGATCGTCTGATGTATTTATAAAAAAGAAGGTCTGATCGCTTTTTAATGTACTCCCAATCTCTTCAGCGGCTCTTATTAGTAAATCGCGCAAATCAGTAGTAATAGTTAGAGTCTTGTTAAGATGCGCAAAAAAATCATCGGTGTTATATATATCTTTATAAAAGATACTGTTAGTAATTTTGTCAAAGAATTTTTTTATTGGTTGGAATATAAAAGCAAGCAATAATGCCAGCATAATATTTAATGGACTAATACTAAACGATGTGCCGACATCCCCCCTGAAAAATAATATTGACATCAAATAAGCTATATAATAATACGCAAAAGACATCGTAAGCAGCGATAAAGCGTAAGCCATAGTTCTAACAAAAGCAAGCCTAATATCAAACAAGCTATATTTGATCACGCCATAGTACAAACAGCCGACTAAAATTATCATCGGAGTAATACCAAACTCGGTGATTTCGAAATTACCAGTTAGCATTGGTATTACAAAATCAATAGACACGATAAGCGGCACACAAAGTATTAAGCCAATACCTACCGAAATTAACTGTCTGCGCTTAATTCCTCTTAAAAATCTTAGACCATAAATAAGTCCATAGGTAATCATAGTAATATTAAATAGTATTCCAGCTGCATAAAGGCTTATAAATGACCCAAACGTAATCGCATATACATCTTTTTGGATACTTATATCGGCAACAATTAGTGGAGTGAAACAGATTAAGCATATAAACCAAAGTAAAGATAAAGATCTTTTGACTATAATCTCGAGCTTTCTCGCCCCTACTAACCTGACAATGAATTGCATCAATAAAATAGAAACACCAAATGCAGAAGAAAAAACAAAATAATTCGCAATTAAAGCAAAGTTTTTAGGGATATCTACGTCGTTACTAACGTGATTTGATACAATCCAAAACGCTATAAGCATACTAAACAAAGCGAATAATCGATTAACTGGATTACGAAAACCGCGTCTAACAGAGCTTGCGAGTGCAAGAGCTAATAATCCAAAGGCAATAACTATATCGATTACTAAATATAAATCACTCATAAACCTGAGTTAATTATACAGGTTATGTTAAAAATCTAAAGATTATTATTTTTCGCGATTTTTTCGTTCGATTGAACTATAGCTAGCAATAGGATTCATATGTAAAGTTGACCTACTTAATAAAGCAACAATACCTAAATAGTGAGATAGCCTAGCGTGTTTAGTCACGCCGCTTTCGCCATTATAAGCATCCATATATCTCCAAGCAGGCGCCCATGTAGGTTGCCTACGATGATTTGCCAAGCCAGACGTTAAATGTAAGAAAGCTTCGGTTGAACCAAGTGCAGATGCGACATCAACGCCATGGCTAATTGATGGTAGGGAAGCACCTTCTTGAGCTGCAATTAACGATCTTATGTCGCCATAGTTTGGTATGTAAGGCAAACAGCGACTAAAATCTACCTGTAGGTCCTTTACTTCGTCTAAAGGCATATTTTTTGGTATACCCATAGTTTGTTCAAAAGTTTTACCTGAATTCGGATGAAATGATGTAGCGATTGCTGCGAATCCGATATTCATCACCATTAATACAGGAATTTCTTTTTTGCGCGATGCACGAGCAATCATCGTACCTAATTCTAAATGAGTAAGCTCTGACTCATCCAATACCAAATCAGAGCCCAAAACGAAATCGTTGATATTATACTCATTAACTCCGTCTTTATATATCTCTATTTTTGCGTCAGGCTGGATATCTAATACAGTATCTCGGAATACTTCTGCTTTATTCCTGCCAAGAGTGCTTAACCTTGCGCCAGTTACTCGATTCTCGTTTTCTAGCTCAAATACTTCTGGATCGGCTACTGTAAAATTCATCACGCCCATACGTGCTAATTTTTCGCCTAATTGAAAACCATCGCCACCTACGCCAGCAATAGACACCTTGGATTCTATGATTTTTTTCTGTTCAGCTTCGTTAAAAAAACCATAATTACGTTT
>CAZNQY010000043.1:0-6719 GCA_964575635.1 uncultured Saccharimonas sp. (SeqCode)
GTAAAATAATTGATATTAAAGCGGCATAGATTACTGCTCGTTTATTTTTGGCTTTTCGGACAGGAAGTAGTGATGAAAAAATGATCAATACGGCGGCTATGCTCAAAAATACACCATACATGTATTGATATTCTGGCCATGTGACTTTGAGTATGTAAGTATTGATATAAATCAATTTAAGCGAAGTCGTTATAGCGAAAAATATAACTAAACAATGTCGATTAATGAACGACAGAATTTGCAATGATATTGATTTAATTATTTGTAACACAGTAAGTTATTTTAACATTTATTTGATGATATTCTAGCATCTATAGCTTACGATATGATTAAAATTTAGGAATTATAAGTTATCTGGGATTAGCATAATCAAGAATACTTGACATACATTTCATACTTGTGCCACAATGTTTAATCTATGCATAACAAAAAACTATATGGAACAGCAACTGTTGGAACAAAGGGTCAGGTGGTAATTCCATCAACGGCACGCGAGGAATTGAATATCAATCCAGGTGACAGATTATACGTTATTGGATCATGTAAAGAAGGTTTTTTGGGTATGATCAAAGAAGATATGATCGAAGAATTTATCGAAAAAATGAGCTTGCATCTAGAAACAATAAAATCACTAAAAGAAGAGACGGATAATAAATAATGCATCATCATTTGGAATTAAAAAACAAAATTATCATCATGTTATCGGTTATGGCCAGCCTTTTTTTGGTAGCGCTTGATCAGACGATTATTTCGACGGCACTTGGCAAGATTGTCGAAGAATTCAACTCATTTTCTTCGCTAGCCTGGATCGTAACGGCTTATATGATCGCTACGACAATTACGGTGCCGATCGCTGGTAAATTATCCGACATGTTTGGTCGTCGTTTGGTTTTATCAACGGGTATTTTGATATTTATTATTGGCTCTTTGTTTGGTGGCATGAGCGCTAATGTTCTGCAATTAATAATTTGGCGCGCCGTTCAAGGTGTGGGCGGTGGAATAATTACTGCAAATACATTTGCGATTGTCGGCGACTTATTTTCGGCACGTGAACGCGGTAAGTGGCAAGGCCTGATTGGGGCGGTCTTCGGCTTGTCTTCGGTAGTTGGTCCACTTTTGGGCGGATATCTAACTGAACCTCATAATATTTTTGGCCTAATTACTAACTGGCGTTGGACTTTGTTTATTAACGTTCCAATTGGAATTGTTGCGCTAGCTGTGATTTTAATGTTCTGTCCGACGCTCCGTCACGAGAAAAAACCAAAAGTAGATTATGCTGGTGCTGGTTTACTGGCTTTGGCGCTAGGCATTTTGATTTTGGCGATAGACAATACCGAATCAATTTTTGCAGATCTGATGTCGTCAACTGGACTGACGTTGCTTGGTTTACGCGCGATTATGTTTGCGATTGTGGCGGTTTCAGTTGCGGGATTGATTTATGTTGAAAAGCGAGCCAAAGAACCTATTTTGCCACTATACTTCTTTAAAAATCGTAACTTTATGCTAATTATGGCGGTTGCATTATTGTTCGGATCGGCCTTTATGGGAGCAATTTTGTATTTGACACAATTTAATCAACAAGTCTTTGGGGCATCGCCAACCGCCTCGGGTTTAATGTTGTTGCCGATGATGGCGGGATTAATGTTTACCAGTGTCGGATCGGGTCAGATAATTTCGAAAACTGGTAAGTATAAGTCATTTATGGTGGCTGGATTTGCCGTTGCAACAATATCAATATTTTGTCTAACGCTACTTGATCCAAGTTCGGCTTATTGGGTTGAAGCAATAATTATGACATTCATGGGTCTAGGAATGGGTATTGCAATGCCAGTTATGAATTTGGCAGTTCAAAATGAATTCTCGCAAAGCGACCTGGGAGCAGCGACCAGTTCGAGCCAATTATTCAGAAGTTTGGGTTCAACTATCGGCGTAGCGATATTCGGATCAATTTTAACTGCAACAGTTACGACTGGTTTGGGCGATATGAGTTCAAATAAATACGTAACGCAGCTAAAACAAAATCCATCGGCGTCCAGGATTGGTGATTTAGGCGATGCTAATACCTTGTTGACGCTTAATATGCCAACTATTAAAAACGAAATCAATAAACAAGCGGATGTGGCGTTTAATAAATTGCCAGCAAAAGCACAGGACGCGGTAAAAACAGAATTCAAAAAAGAACAAGACGAGTTTTCTGATATTGTAGTCAGCGTCTTTACTGACGGTATCCATAAAGTATTCATATTATCGACAATCCTGATGGCGATAGCGACGGCGTTACTAATTGCATTGAAAGAAAAACCATTGAAAAAAGCTAATGCAACTGACACGCCAGGCGAAATTTAGTATAATAGTTGTACTTTAGCTCTAATTAAGAGCGGAACGGGGGAAGCAGGTGTTTAAGAAAAAAGACGTAGTTCAGAATGCGAGCGGTCGTATTAATGATTTTGCTTATATCGATAGCAAAGATATTTATATGGACAGCTCTTGTCAAACTATGCGTCCAGCACCTGTAATTTCGGCAATTACTGATTATTATCAAAAATATAATGCCTGTGGTGGACGAGTTAAATACGAGTGGGGTCAAAAAGTTGACGGATTAGTCGAGGAAACTCGCGAATTAATCCTGGACTACCTGGGTTTATCCGAGAAAAATTATGTTTGTTCGTTTACGCTTAATACTAGTTACGGTCTTAATCTAATTTTGAATCAATTGCCGCTTGGTAAATTCAAATCAGTAATAACTAGTGAAATTGAACATAATTCAGTATTTTTGACAACAATTGAGTTAGCTAAACGCTTGGACGTTCCGCGAATTATTTTGGAACGCCAGACGGACGGAACTTTGATTTATGACAAAGCCCAACTCGAAAAAGCCGTCGTAGTTGTAAATGCTGTTTCGAATATTGACGCCAGGACGCTCAAAAATATCAAGGAAGTTGTCAGTGACACTCATAAAGCGGGCGGAATTGTAATTATTGACGCCGCGCAGGCGATGGGCAATAGTCACGAGATTTTGCAGGGCTGTGATCCAGACGCAATTTGCTTCTCGGCTCACAAAATGTACGCAGCGAGCTTTGGCGGCATAGTTATTAGTAAAAAGCTCCTAAAATCTCTGGATTTACGAATAGTTGGTGGTGGTATGGTGACGGCGGTGCGTGAGAATGACTACGATATTGTCGAATCCGATATGGCAAGCTGGCTTGAGCCAGGCTTACAAGCTTACGGCGAGATAATTAGCCTGAATTCTGCTATTAAATGGAAGAAAAATCTGAAAATCGAAGGTCAAAAACCAACTGATTATGTCAAAAAATTATCCACACAATTATTTGAAGGCTTAAGCGAAATACCAGGAATCCATATTATAAATAGTAATGCTAGTCCAGTCATAAGTTTTTACTTTGATAAAATTGACGCGCATCGTTTGGCGGTATTTTTATCTAGTGGTGGAATTATGGCACGTAGTGGTTATTTTTGCTGTCACTATTATTTGATCGAGAAAATGAACTATCCACCGCTTTTGCGCCTATCAATTGGACTAAATAATACGTCTGCTGATATTCAAAAAACTGTTGACGCTATCAAACGAATCACGAAGGGATAATTAATCAAAAATGTTCTGTATTGCTGCCTTTATCGTACTTGCTATTATCAGTATTTTTTCAGCTAGTCACCGAAAGCTCGCTAAAAAAGCTTGGAGCTGTACGCTTCGTCGTGTAACTTTGCGACCTTGCGATTCATCCTTTAAGGAAGAGACTAAAAACAAGTTATTAGCGCGTGTTGCTAATCGTTCACCGCGAATGGTTAAAGCGGCTGATGTCAGTATCGAAGTTGCGTCATTTATTTTTGTTGTGTTGACTATATGGAGTTTGTTGTCGGTTATCATGAGCGGTGTAAATTTATTTGTTTGGGGTACTTGTACGCCAAATAACGCATCCTCGTGTAGTTTAAGCTCTGAAACTTGTTCGATTAACAAAAGCGAAAAAGGTTTGTGGGAGTTAACCCTAGAAGGTAAACCGCTTGATTGGTTTGGAAACGAAATCTCGAGTGTAATTAATACTTTTGCTAATATTCCAACCAGGCTAAAAACTTGGGACGCTAAAGAATATTTGCCAAAAAACGTATCTTATTATAATCAATTCGATAGCTCTAAGCCAACCGCACTTGAAGTAGTTGATCCAGGCTGTGTGGTTTGCTCAAAACTATTTAGAAATATTAAATCTGCCAGCTTTGAATCAAAGTACAATTTGGCATACATCGCATTCCCAATTGAAAACCCTGACAAGCCTGGAGTTTATAAATTCAAAAACTCGTACGTGATTGTCAGCTATTTAGAAGCTATCAAAATGAATCCATTAAAGTCTGCCAAAATACCTGCAGATTGGCAAATTTTGGAGCGCATATACAGCCAAAACGACGCTGACGGTAATTTGTATCAAGCTCATATATCACTGTTATCTAACGATAAAACGCGCGAGTTGTTGAATTCTTGGCTAGAAGAGATGGGTTATGACCAGGCAACGATTAAAACTATTGTCGATTCTGCAGCTAGCTCTGAAGTCGCGGATCTTATCAAGCAAAATAAATCAATCGTCCAAGACAAGATAAAGACAGTCAGTATACCGTCAATTATCTTTAATGGCCAGCGTCACGACGGTTTAGTAAACGTTTCTGATTTAAAATAATACTTATTGTTATAAAAACATTATTTTATTTATAAAAGCGCTTGTGCTGAGTTATTAAAATATTGTATAGTATATTGCATGAGCGTTATTTATAGCGCATTACTTGACTTGAACGAGCCAAATTGATATTATTGATGATGTGTTTTGCGCCAACAATTTTTTATAAAGGTCGGAGTGCGCAAAAGAATTTGTACATAGTACAAGGAGTAATAAATCACATGCCAATAGCCATCGAAATTGTGCCGTCAAGGCGCAAAAAGATAGCCGTGGATGTGGTGCCTGCCGAATGGCAACTGTATATTGCACAGTAAGAGTCGTCTGACTCAACAAATCCGCTTCAATAGATCGTAATTAATTACAAACTAGCGAGGTACAAAATGAAAACACCCCAAGGCACCGGGGTGTTTTTGGTTTATTGCGATATTATTAATCTGTGGTCGGAAGGGCAATATTATTCGCAGTTAACTCTTTATTAACTACCTCTTTGAATTTATCAATATCGCTCCAGTCATCGCCAGAAAGCAACTTGCCGTTCAAGAAGAAGCTTGGTGTGCCTTCGATTTTATCTTTTGTGCCAAGGGCTTGGTCGTAATTAAGCTTTGCTAATATCTCTTTTGATGAAATATCGTTTTTGAACTTACCTTCATCAAGTTTCAATTCCTTAGCATAAGCTACCAAAGCTTCTACGCGCGCATCGCCAGTCAAATTTTCCCAATCAGCTTGGTTTTTATATAACATGTCGTGCATTTCCCAGAATTTACCCTGAAGTCCAGCCGATTCGGCGGCAGCTGCAGAGATTTTGGCATTCGGGTGAATTGATGTTAGTGGGAAGTTCCTAAAAATGTATTTGATTTGGTCTTTATACTCTTCGACTAGAGCTTTTGTAACCGAGAACTGTGTTCCGCAAGCGGGGCATTGAAAATCGCCGTATTCGATCAATACAACCTTGCTATCGGCTTTACCGAAAATATGCTCGGCGATGTTTCCGTTTTGTAGATTCGCTACTTGGGTTTGTTTGGTATCGACTTTGCTTACGTCAATTTTTGCTTGATTTGACATCGTAATCAAAAGTGCCATCAAGCCAATAACGGCAGCAGTAAATATAGACCAGGTAATTTTATTCAAGACACACTCCTTCTTTGTAATTCAATATATATTATAACAGTTTATCTGTAATGCCAAAAATGAATAGTTGCTATTGTAATATTTATTACGCTAACGCTATAATTGTCCATAATTACATGAAAGGACTTATAATTATAACTAACATGGGCATCAATACAATAAACCATAAAAAGCAATCTCTCTCTAAGAGATTAAATCAATCAAAAATACTAAACACTAACTATGGTTTTACGATAGTCGAACTCCTAGTAGTAATCGTAGTAATAGGCATCCTAGCAGCCATAACCATCGTTAGCTACTCTGGTATCTCAACAAGAGCTAGGGTATCTTCTCTTCAATCAGACTTAACTAACTCAAGTAAGCTATTAAAGATGTTTTATATAGACAACGGTATGTATCCATCTACAATATCTACCAACTGCACGACAACTCCTACTACTACAACTAATCTATGTCTAAAACCAAGTAATGGTACTGATTTTACGGCAACGCCTTATGTCAGACCAGATGCTAATTCTTTCGTATTAACTGCGACTAACGGCTCTTTAAGTTACTATATCACCGAAGACTCAACGCCAACTGCCGGTATTTATACCACTCCAAACCTAGCTACGACCGATCCAGCCAACTGGATACAAATAGGTACGCAAGTCTGGGCTAAATACAACCTCAATGTCGGAACGAGAGTAGCCGGAGCATCTGATCAAACTAATAATGGCGGCACGAACGTAGTAGAAAAATATTGTTATGGCGATACTGACGCGGGCTGTACTAATACTGACGGCAACGGTATACCTTACGGCGCTCTTTATCAATGGAATGAAGCTATGAAATACACAACAACTGAAAAAGCACAAGGTATCTGTCCGTCAGGATCTCACATCCCATCTGATGCTGAATGGCAAACAC
>CAZNQY010000044.1:0-6611 GCA_964575635.1 uncultured Saccharimonas sp. (SeqCode)
CAAGAAGCAGTTGATGCTTTGATTGACAACAGCGCGGCTCGTGGTAACCGTGCAGTTAATGCAACTGGTGGCCGCCGACGCCTAAAGTCAATCAGCGACATGTTAAAGGGTAAGCAAGGTCGTTTCCGCCAAAACCTTCTTGGTAAGCGCGTAGACTACTCTGGACGTTCAGTTATCGTTGTAGGTCCAAAACTAAAGATCGACGAATGTGGTCTTCCAAAGCAAATGGCTCTTGAATTATTCAAGCCGTTCGTAATTAGTTGGTTAATCCGCAACGAATACGCTTACAATATCCGTACTTCGACTCGTTTGATCGAATCTGGTGATGCAGTTGTTTGGGATGCTCTTGACGCCGTAACTGCTGGTAAATACGTTCTTCTGAACCGTGCGCCATCACTACACCGTTTGTCAATCCAAGCTTTCAAACCAGTGTTGGTTGAAGGTAAGGCAATCCAACTTCACCCACTTGTAGCCAACGGTTTCAACGCCGACTACGATGGTGACCAGATGGCTGTTCACTTACCACTTTCTGACGCCGCTCAGGCAGAAGCTCGTGATTTGATGAGTGCAACAAACAACCTACTAAAGCCTGCTGACGGTGCTCCAGTTCTAAGTATCGGACAGGACGTCGTTCTAGGTAACTACTACCTAACTTACGACAAATCTGGCGCTCGCGACAAAAAGATGAAGGCATATAGCTCAATCTATGAAGCTGAAATGGCTTACGATGCTGGTGCGTTGCAACTTCAAAGCCCAATTCGAGTATTCTTTAAGGGGCAAGTTCGCGAAACAACACTTGGACGAGTTTTCTTTAACGACATCCTACCCGTTGATTTCCCATACGACAACTCTGTAATGACTAAAAAGCAACTAAAGAAAGTTCTTGCAAAGATCTTCCTAGCTTACGGCGCAGAAATTACAGCTCAAACAGCTGACCGCATGAAGGGCCTAGCATTCCGCTTCGCTACAGTCGCGGCTGTATCGACTGGTAAAGACGACTACGTACAATTTAGCGAAATCCATGATTTCGTGGCTGAAGGTGACGCAAAAACCGCTTTGATCTCTGACCAATTTGACCAAGGTCTTATTACAGAAGATGAACGCTACAACCTAACAATCGCTGCATGGCGTTCAGTTGACCGCAAGATCGCTGACTTCTTGCAAGCTCAGTTAAAGAACCAAGATACAAGTGTTAGCGTCATGGTAAACTCTGGTGCTCGTGGTGATATCAGTAACGTTAAGTGGGCATCAGCAATGATTGGTATCGTGGTAGATTCAAATAACCACGAAATCGAGCTCCCAATTCGTTCAAACTATAAAGACGGTCTAAGCTCACTTGAGCAATTCGTGGCAACACGTGGTGCTCGTAAGGGACTTATCGATACGGCCTTAAAGACTGCCGATGCTGGATATCTAACTCGCCGTCTAGTCGACGTGTCACAAGACGTCTTTACTGTTGAAGACACCGACGAAACTGATGACGAAGGCTTCGCTATCTACCGTAGTGAAACTGAAATGACAATGATTGACTTCGGCAACCGCCTTGTTGGTCGTTTCTCTGCAGAAGATGTCAATGGCTATATCGCAAAGGGTGAATTAATCACACGCGAAATCGCAAACAACATCGATGCTGACAATACAATTACAAGCGTCAAGATCAAATCAGTTCTAACAACCAAGAATCTACGTGGTATTCCACGCAAGAGCTATGGTATCGACATGGCGACAAACAACCTTGTTGCAGCCGATCAACCAGTTGGTGTTATCGCCGCTCAATCTGTTGGTGAGCCTGGTACTCAGCTTACACTTAAAACCTTCCACAAGGGTGGTGAAGCTGGTGGAGACATTACCCAAGGTCTTCCACGTGTTGAAGAGTTGTTCGAAGCTCGTAATCCAAAGGGTCAAGCGTTCGTTACTGAAACTGCTGGTCTTGTTGATATCTGGGAAGATGGCAAAAAGTATATCGTCCAGGTTACTCCAGAAGCTGGTCACGTTGAACGAATTCCGCTCAACGGACGCACTGCAACAGTTCGTTCTGGTAGCAATATTAAGGTTGGCGATGTTATCGCAACCGGTGAAAGTGAAACTCGTCCATTAACAGCACCATTTGACGGAGTAATTGAAGTAACCGAAGAAGTGTTGATACTTGCAGCAAATGCAAGCTCTCCAGTACGCTACGAAATCCCGGGCAATATGCAAATTGTTGTTAGCGCGGGTGACGTAGTTGAAGCTGGTGATCGATTGTCATCTGGTTCACTAAACCTACATGACTTGATGCGCCTAAAGGGAACTGAAGCGACACAACGCTATATCATTAACGAAGTATTGCGTATCTACGCAGCACAAGGTCAAGACGTTGCCGACAAGCACCTCGAGATCATCGTTCGTCAAATGTTTAGCCGTGTTCAAATCGAAGATCCAGGCGATGGTATTTTTGTAACGGGTGATATCGTTTCAAAGGCACTTGTTATCGAAGCTAACTCAAAGCTTGCCGCAGAAGGCAAAGAATTGATCGGCTACACTCAATTACTACTTGGTATTACAAAGGTTTCTATCTGGTCTGACAGCTTCCTATCAGCAGCTTCATTCCAAGATACAACTCGCGTTCTTATCAACGCAGCAATTAGTGGTCGCGTCGATCGCTTGCACGGACTAAAGGAAAACGTCATTATCGGACGCAAGATTCCTGTAGGTACTGGTGCTCGCCGACACCTAGCTCAAATCGACGAAGAACTAGAGCAAGAAATTGCCGAAGACGTCGAAATAGATTTATAGTTCATCTATAAAACAATTAATCTCCGGAGTAATTCGGAGGTTTTTTGTTTTATTTGATTGTGCTATCATAAAACTATGAATAAGCGTAAGTCTTTTAGTTTCGGTTTTACCATCATCGAACTTCTCATAGTCATAGTAGTCATCGGCATCCTGTCTGCTATTGGTATTATGTCCTATTCTAAAGTTCAACAGACTTCTCGTGATGCAAAAAGATCAAGTAGTATATCTACTATTGCTGAAGCTTTAGAAAATTACTATCAAAAGAATGGTGAATATCCAAGTTGTACTATGATGTCTGGCGACTCAGACTATGTGTCAAAGACTGTACTATCGGGCAATATTGCAAAGGATGTATTATCTACTCCAACTACGACAGGTGGAACTAATTCTATTCAAGCAGCTTGTGCCGATTTGAACGCTGCTTCTAGTGATCTATTCTCTTACATAGGAGATAGTAGTACTAACTGTACAACTGGAACATCCTGCTCTAATTACGTACTTAAATACAAAGAAGAGAATACTGGCAATATTATTACGGTGAAGAGTAGGTATGGGAATGAAGTGAGTTTTGCGAAAGCGTATGGTGAAACAAATGTAGATTCTGCAAACGCTTTAATACAAGTTGATGACGGCAGCTATATTACAGCAGGCTATACCAATAATTTTGGTTGCGTTGGTAATGATGTGTTGATATCGAAATATTCAAATAACGGTACACTTATTTGGTCTAAAACTTGGGGTGGAGATGGTGACGATAAAGCCGTGTCTCTGGTATCTACGGCTAATGGTGATATCGTAATCACTGGAAATACTAATAGTTTTGGTGCAGGAAATTATGATATTTTTCTAATCAAATACACAACAGACGGTAATTTATTATGGTATAAAACTTGGGGCGGAAGTGGAGTTGATAATGGAACGTCTGTTATAAAAATGCAAGATAGCAGTATTACTTTAACTGGGTATACAGAAAGCTATGGTTCTAGATTTAGGGATGCTGTTATTATTAAATTTTCAAATAACGGTGATTTATTATGGTCTAGAACTTGGGGTGGATTAAATAATGAGATTGCGTACGATATAACAGAAACTGCAGATAATTCAATTATAATTGCAGGTAGTACATCAAGTTATAGTGGATCCGAAGATGCCTTTATATCAAAGTTTACTAACAACGGTACTTTGGTATGGAGTAGAATTTATGGCGACGCTGGTATCGACAAAATTTCATCTATCATAACAACAAAAGATGGTGGCATGGCTTCCGTCGGTCAATCTGATGGCTATTCTGGTGGTAATAATGATGTATTAATGTCTAGGTATACTCTAGATGGTGAATTGATATGGTCAAAAACTTGGGGTGATATTTATTATGATTATGGTTATTCAATAGTACAAAAAAATGACGGAGGATTTTATGTAGCTGGCTCTACTTATTATGCGGCTAATACTAATGACGAGATCTTTATTACTAATTTGGATGTTAACGGGGCTGTTTTGTGGCATAAGCTTGTAGGTATTGGTGGCTACTCCTCTGATTATACGCGTGCCATAATTAATACAATTGATGGAGGTTTTGCATTAACCGGATCTGTTTTTAGCTATAGTCCTGGTACTGTCGATGTTTGGTTAATAAAATATATGCCTAATGGTCTTATTAGAAATTGTACGTCAACAATATGCAAGAATAGTACTGCAGCGGCTGTTAATCGAAGTATCACAACTAGTCGTGTCAATGCAACTTCTACATCACCATCAGTTGGTTTATTGTCGCCTGGATCTATATCTGTTCGCAGTCCTCAATTGAGAATGACAATTGCGGTTCCTTTGTAATTTTGTTTATGAACTTAAGATTATTGATATTCTAAATAGAATATGTTAAAATTAAGAACGAGTTTACTCTCGTGAGGTTTAAGTTTCAACTGTGTACGAAACTTATGTCGCTTGCGAGCAAAGATGATGATGGCATGCTGAGCCGGATTCATAATATTTATAAATGTATCACAATGGAGTTCTATTTAGATGCCAACTATCAACCAGTTAGTGCGTAAACCACGCAAGACGGCTCTTTCTAAGTCAAAGAGTCCTGCGCTTGGAAAAATCCATAACGCACTAAAAACCCGTTACTATGAACAAACTGCTCCACTTAAGCGTGGTGTTTGTATTCGTGTAACAACAAAGACACCAAAAAAGCCTAACTCGGCGCTACGTAAAGTTGCTCGTGTTC
Organism: uncultured Saccharimonas sp. (SeqCode); assembly: GCA_964575635.1. GTDB lineage: Bacteria > Patescibacteriota > Saccharimonadia > Saccharimonadales > Saccharimonadaceae > UBA1547. The sequence goes on from CAZNQY010000044.1 coordinate 5,003, forward strand.
GTCTTACTAACCAACAAGAAGTTTGGGCATATATCGGTGGCGAAGGTCACAACCTACAAGAGCACGCTGTTGTTCTAGTACGCGGTGGACGCGTGCCCGACCTCCCAGGTGTTCGTTACCACATCGTTCGTGGTGCCCTAGACCTTCAAGGTGTTGCTAAACGTAAGCAAGGCCGTTCTAAGTACGGTACAAAGAAAGAGAGCAAGTAATGCCACGAAAAACTACTACTAGCTTGCAACGCAAAATCAATCCAGATCGCAAGTACCAAAGTGTTTTGGTCCAACGTCTAATCAACAAATGTATGCTTGACGGCAAAAAGTTTGTTGCTGAACGCGCTGTTTATGACGCACTTGAGATCGCTGCTAAAAAACTTGGTAGCGAAGAACCACTTGCTGTATTTGAAAAAGCTCTAAAGAACGTATCTCCAAACTTCGAAGTTAAATCTCGACGTGTTGGTGGTGCTAACTACCAAATTCCGTTCCCAATCCAAGGTCACCGACAATTGCACTATGCCTTTTCATGGCTAGTTCAAGCTGCACGTGCTCGCAAAGGTCAATCTTTTGCTAGCTGTTTAGCTGCCGAAATCATGGATGCTTGTAACGAAACTGGTGGAGCATTCAAAAAGCGTGAGGATACTCACCGAATGGCTGAAGCAAACCGTGCCTTTGCACACTTTGCTCGCGCTTAATTATCGTAATTGATATCAAAAACTCCTGTATTTTGCAGGAGTTTTTGATTCCCGAAACTTTAAAGACCTTGTTGTTATATTCCTTTTTAAATTTTCTTAATTTGCATTAAATGATTTTTGTTTATTATGATTTATTGGAAATATTACTCCGCTTATGCTACAATTTTATTAATTAACTAAGTCAAGTGTTGTTTAGTAGGAAAAGTGGGAAATATGAAAAGCCTTTTGATTAAACCATCCAAAAAATCATTATTTATTAAATCTGGTTTCACCATTGTCGAACTATTGGTAGTAATCGTAGTCATAGGCATCCTAGCAGCCATTACTATAGTTAGCTATTCTGGCATAACTCAACGAGCGACGGTCGCTAGTTTGCAAACCGACCTAGCTAATTCATCTAAAAAACTAAAGATGTACTACGCCCTCTATGGTTCATATCCAACCACACTTGACAGTACAACCAAATGCGCAACACTCCCAACGCCTGACATTAACTATTGCTTCAAGCCAAGTTCAACTCATACTTCTGTCTATTCTGGAACTAGCAACACCTTTACTCTAATTGAAACTAGCGCCAACGGTACATCTTATATAATATCCGACAACTCATTGCCACAAGCGTTCGTGTCGCTAGCTGTATCCGATCCAGCTAACTGGACACAGATTGGATCTCAAGTCTGGGGTAAGTACAATCTGAACGTAGGAACAAGAATAGCTGGAGTATCCAATCAGACAAATAACGGCGGCACTAACATAGTCGAAAAATATTGTTATGACGATACTGACGCTGGCTGCACTAACACTGACGCGAATGGCATACCTTACGGCGCTCTTTACCAATGGAATGAAGCTATGAAATATGCAACAACCGAAAAAGCCCAAGGTATCTGTCCGTCAGGATCTCACATCCCATCTGATGCT
>CAZNQY010000045.1:0-5737 GCA_964575635.1 uncultured Saccharimonas sp. (SeqCode)
CTCTTTTGTAAGTAATTTCGCCGTTCATTCTGATGACATAATGACCGTGATGTTTTCCTACTGGTCGATTATATCCGCCAAAATAAATATTATAAAAATCAGGACTACTGTTATCAATAAAAAAGTTTTTTAAATATTGTTTTGGCATTCCAACTGCGAGAGCGAAATTACATCTGGCCTTCTCGAATGCGATAACTGCTTTTTGAAGGTCTTTTTCGGCCATATTGAATTCATCAATTGCTTGCTGATTGCTTTTTATCAAAGTTTCGTACCGACTTGCTGTATCGTAACTGTGTACTTTGTATATACTTCTGAGATGACTGCAGTTTTCGTTATGGATTTTTTCCATTCTTTTTCTGGACTCTTTTTTTGCATTGGACATCTTTTTCATACAATGAAGTGTTCTGTTGAATTCTTTAATAAATTTGACTAATTCGGTTGCGTCCGCTGGATTAGACAATGGTCATCACACTCCCCTACGTTTTTTAAAAGTACAAAGTTAGCAACTTAATGACATTTTTATAGTACACCTTGAAGTAGAGTGTGTAAATTATAAAAGTAAATTTCACAAATCGGAGTTTGATTTGCGTCGCTGAGATAACCAAAGTAAAATGCCACTTGATCTCACGGATCCGACGCTTCGATGTTATAACTGTTCGTAAACTACCAGTTCTAACATCAGCTAGATGCTGTAAAATCAATAGGTTTGACAGCATGCGAGCTCCTTCGGAGTTCTCGATCCATGCGGGATCTTACCAAAGTAAAAACCCCATCACGAGAATGGGGTTTTTACTTTGGTGATCTCACGGAGAATCGAACTCCGATTGTCAGGATGAGAACCTGGTGTCCTAACCGTTAGACGATGAGACCATGTTTGTTATATTGTAACAAATTCGTACTAATAATTTGCTAATTTCGACGGACAGCCACTGGTGACCTGTCACGATAAAATTCATTCTGAATTTTTCGCGACCCCGTCTCGCTTGGTTGCGTTCGCAATCCAGGCTCCGACCTTGCAAAACGCCGACGTGGCGTTTTTCACCGTGAAACGATGAGACCAAATAACACCATTTACTCTATCAAAATGGGGTTAAAATGTCTAGTTATGTGTTGTTATTTATCGAACTGTTGAATAACAGAAATTAATTTCTTTGGAGTTATTTCTGCTTTGATTAAATAAGCATCGGCGTTCTTTTCGAGCGCTTCGCGGGACTCTTCGTCTTGTTCGAAGTTTGTCAAAATTATAACGCGTGAATGAGGAATTAGATCTTCTCCACTACCACGTAGCGCATCAAGAATCTCGGTACCACGGCGTTCAGGCAACATAACGTCAAGTAAGATAACATCATACGATTTATTGCGAGCAGCAATTAGTCCGTCGTTACCATCGACTACCCAATCAACTTCATAGCCGACTCGTTTTAAACTGCGTACATACATTTCACCGATAAAGCGGTCGTCTTCGATACATAAAATTGTCTTTATTGCCATTTTAACCCCTATACATTGAATGATTTTTAATCCAGCCGCGACCTTCGCTAATTAAGCCTTCGTTATTATTATGACTGGCTTGTAATTTATCTGCAACTGTTGAATAAATTGGTAAAGAAATCATGAACGTCGATCCATGACCATCTTCGCTGCGGACACCGATTGATCCGCCGTGTGATTCAACGATTGCTTTACTAATATATAAACCAATTCCAGTTCCAGAGACTGTTTCGCGTGATCTATGTGATCGATAGAATTTTTGGAACAAATTTGTAATAACGTTTGCTGGCATACCTATACCGTGATCTTCTACTGAAACTTCAACGAAATCTCCATTAACCTTGGCGGTGACATTGATTGAACCACCCTCGTTGCTATATTTAATTGCGTTGTCTATTAAATTACCCAAGACTTCGCTAATACTTGCCCTGTCGGCTGCAATCGTCGGTAGGTTTTCTGGGAAGCTAACATTGAGCAGTCGATTCTGAGATCCCGCTCGCAAACTCATATCATCGCTGATGGTGTCGTAAATATCTTTGATATTTTCTTCGACCAGGTGTACCTTAAGGTGGCGACGATCGTATCTGGATGTGTTAAGTATGTTATCTATATATCCCGAAAGACGGTTAGATGAAACAATTAATCGATGGAATAATTCTTTTTGGTCACCCTCAAAGACTGGATCAAGTTCGTCATTTAATACTGATAAATAGCCGCGTATGACAGTTATTGGTCCGCGGAGTTCGTGCGCGGCGAAAGATATGAAATCCAGGTTTTCTTCATCTACGATATATGCGCTAGTGCGATCAACAAGCGTCAACACGGTTTCTACTTGCTTGCCTTTTTGATAAGATGCGTAGACATCGAAAAACCTTCGACCTTCTTGATTTGGTAGTCGATCAGGTATTCGAACCCAAACCCGTTCGGCGTGAACGGCATTGTTGTCGCAGGAATCAAGCCAATTTTCGAGAGTGTCATTGCCGTTGAATAACAAATCAAAAACGGGATTGTTTTCGGTATCGATATGAACTGGCGCATTATGGTTAAAGTAACTAATCTTTTTCTGGCTATTGATGGCCACTACTCCACAAGTTGTCGTATCTAGGGCTTCTTCGATTAGTTTATGCCTTGCCTGGTCTGATTCATCAATGTTTTTTTGTTCGTTATTTATAGGGTCGTTCTTTTTTAGGGCAAGTTCATAGATTGTTTGTAGAGCATCCTTCATCCCAGTTTTTTCTAATTTTGTATCGTTAGGATTTGGCGGAGTTAATGCCGACTTCTCGCCACTTACTTGGATTACGACACTAAGTAGATCTCTGGCAGGGCTTGATGCGAAATTCACGATCAAGGCCGACATTATTGTGCTAATTAGAATAAATGTAACCGCTACTGACCAAAAAACCAAGGATGTTAAGAAGGCTGGATTAGTAGCAATTAAGGTCGTTATTATAGTTGTTGATAACGTTAGTTGAGATAATAGCGTCAAACTAATAATTTTTCTTTTAAAACTTGGCCAAAACTGGCTGGCCATCTTTGGTGGTTGATTTATTGCCATGACAAGCTTCCGCCAATGTTAGGTAATGCCGTTATCCATGTCTGACCGCGAACGAGTGGGATATCTTTACCTGCTTCATCAGTAAAAGTGATTTGTGAAGTTTTGCTGGTTTTATGCCAGGTCCCGACAGTAACTATTCCATTTTGGAAAATAGTCACCTTGCCTTCTCCGATTGTCGTAATTTCTGAATGGCCGCCGTCATCATACAGAAGGGCTTCGTCAACGTTTAAAATAACAACTGAACTTGGGGTGATTTGCCCACTCTCGCGATCCAGATGTGGCGCGCCAGCCTGTGATCTGGCGTAAGTATTTGAAGTCTTGTCGTAAATATATGAACTATTAAATAGATAACTACTGATATTGACGTTAATTGATATAGCACTGGATACTTCCGCCGCCTTGCCGTCAATGCGACTAAAACCATTAAAAGTTGATGTTGTATAGCCTTTGGATTTATTTAACGCGTCAAGTTTTTCGAAACTAGTATAGACGTTATGGGGTGCGTATCGGTCGGTTGATCGCCAATATGTTCCAGAGTTAAAGAACTGATCGATATCGCGATAATTACCGTTCCTGACTTCTTCTAAGGCTGCTGCGCTGCCGCCGATGTGTCCAATACTGCAATCAAAGGCCGCCGCCCAGTCGATATAATATGGCCTTACGCTACGAACTGGTCCGATTAATTGCGGTTTTTGCTCTTGATATAACACCAAGAATCGAGTTATGCCACCTTCGGCAATTGCCTCGAATACTATGCCGCTGTTTTTGATTCCTGATTGTGGTCGAGCTTCGGGACTGTTTTCGATCATCATGCCAGTTACTGGTAATTTTGTAATTGCTTCATCTGCGACTAACATGCCCGTCAGCGGTGAGAAAAATTTTGGAGCCTCGACGATTGGCTTTGGATCTTCGGTTTTAGCGATTGGTTTTTCTGCAGAAGCGGTTGGTTTGTGTGATAAAACCACATTGTATGCAATAAAACCACCAATAAACAATATAATCATGCCGCAGGCTACCCACGCTAATTGGTGATATTTACTTACCCAACAACGTACTTTTGTCCAAACGATCGGCTTTTTGTGATTATCCATAATTGTTTTTATTATATCAGAATCGCTTACGCTAAGTTAGTTTAAATAGATTCGATAGATAAACCAAGTCGGTTGACGGCTTTTTCTCTGCCAAGTGTTGCAAGAGTTTCATTAAGCGCAGGGCTGAATGGTGACCAAGAAACAGATAGTCGAATTAAACTGAATAGGATTCCAGGTTTTTGACCAGTTATTTCAAGCAAATTATTTAGAGTATTTTGAATCGATTCGGCATCGAATTCACTTTTTGCTAATTCGTTTTTTGCAGTTTCGAGCATAGCTTTGATCTCTTCTTTTGGAAGTTTTGATAATTGTTTATTATCCTCGATCATTGACCAGTTAACTGTTGGCTCAGAGAAGAAATACGATGTAAGTATTGGCAGGTCGGCAAGAGTTTTAAGCCTGTCTTGAACAAGTGTAAGGATTTTTTTGCGCTCATCAACACTTGCCGTTTTAGCCTCGTCTGACCAGAAATTTTCGCAACGATCATATAGTTCATCAACGCTGAGTCGACGAATCCACTGCCCATTCATCCAAATTAGTCGTTTTTCGTCAAACCTAGCGCCGCTGCGTTGAACGCGATCTAGGCTGAATTTTTCGATCAATTCATTGACCGTAAAGAGCTCTTGTTCTGTTCCGTCATTCCAACCAAGTCCCGCTAGGAAATTCAACATTGTTTCAGCCAAAATACCTTCATTTCGATATTCTTGGGCACTTTTTGCGCCGTCGCGCTTTCCAAGCTTCTTTTTGCCGTCAGGAGCCATAATGTGTGGTAAGCACGCCAAAACTGGTCGTTCGAGCTCTAGCGCGTCGTAGAGCGACAAATATTTAGGAATTGATGGTATATATTCGAGTCCGCGAATAACGTGTGTGATCTTCATTTCGGCGTCATCAACGATATGTGCGAAGTTATATGTCGGTAGACCATCGCTTTTAATCAAGATAAAATCATCAAGTGCTTCTGGCCCCGCTGATAACTCGCCCATAACCGCATCGTTCCAAGTGTATCGTTTGATTTCTGGAACTTTGAAGCGAAGTGGCATTGTGCCATCCCAAACTGGTGGGTTTTCTGGGCGATAATCGCGGTACAAGAAGGCCTTTTTGTTAGCTTTGGCTTCTTCGCGAAAGGTATCAACCTGTTCGGCGCTATATGGATCGGCGTAGGCTAGGCCTTTGTCGATAAGTTTTTGCGCCCACGCCAAATAGTTGGCTTTGCGCTCGGTTTGAACGTAAGGTCCGTATTCGCCACCTTTAATAATACCCTCGTCCCACTCAAGGCCGAGCCATTTAAGTGTTTCAACGATCATGTCGGTCGCACCTTCGACATAACGTGCTTGATCGGTATCTTCAATTCGTAGGATGAATTTGCCGTTATTTTGACGAGCTACAAGCCAAGGAAAAATTGCCGAACGAAGATTTCCGATATGTATGTAGCCAGTTGGGCTTGGCGCAAAACGTGTGCGAACAGTTGAATGATTAGAATTATTTTCCATAATCATTTAATTATAACAGATTGAGACGGTATTATTTAATTAAATATTCCATATGTTCTTTCTTTTCGAAAAGAACCAAAGACGTACTACTTTTTGAGCCGCAAAAAGTA
>CAZNQY010000046.1:0-5453 GCA_964575635.1 uncultured Saccharimonas sp. (SeqCode)
TTATTTTTATTTCCAAATTTTCCTAAAATAGTCAAAGGGTCAAATAGTCAAAGCGGTCAAATCAATTTCCTAAGCAACGCACCGAAAAGCCGCCAGCCTTGCCGTCCGTATCGCGGTACACAGCGGCGTCACCCGAGTCCAAGGTACGACCCCAGGCACTAGAGCCCGACTCGGAACTAGACCACAAGTCAGCGTACGACGACAGATAGTTGAAGGACCCGACAGAGTTGCGGTTGCCGGCAAGCGGCATGTTTAGGCCAGATGCGCCACCAGATTTCAGTTTAGTACCCTGATCGGTACCGCGCCATCCAGTGGTATTAGCGATTCCTGCATCCATTCCAAGATGTACTTCAAGTGTTTGCCATTCAGCATCAGATGGGATGTGAGATCCTGACGGACAGATACCTTGGGCTTTTTCGGTTATGGAATATCCCATAGCTTCATCCCATTGGTAAAGAGCGCCGTAAGGTATTCCATTTCCGTCAGTGTTAGTACAGCCGGCGTCGGTATCATCATAGCAGTATTTTTCAACTATATTAGCTCCTGGATTATCTATCTGTTCAGATGCTCCTGCGATCCTAGTACCGACATTAAGGTTATACTTACCCCAAACTTGCGTACCTATTTGTATCCAGTTGGCTGGATCTATGGTTGCTAGGTTTGATGGAGTAGACACACCAGCAGTTGGACTTGAGTCTTCCGTAATGTAGTAAACAAGCGTTCCATTTGTGGCAGTTAATGTAAACGAAGAAGGAGTTGAGCTACTATACGGAGTTGCCGTAAAATCAGTACCATTACTTGGTTTTAGGCATAGATTAGTTGTAGTAGTTGGAGTAATAGTACAGTTGGTGGATATCGTAGATGGATAATATCCATTGTCTACATAAAACATTTTTAATGCTTTGCTCGAGTTAGTAAGATCGGATTGAAGTGAAGCTACTTTGGCGCGAGTTGAGATGCCAGAATAAGAAACAATAGTAATGGCTGCAAGAATGCCTATGACTACGATTACTACTAAGAGTTCGACTATAGTGAAGGCATGATTATTTATTTTACTCATCGAAAATACTCCATTATTCTTATTTATTAAAATAATAACATAAGCTTAATAGTAAACACAACGTCTGTATCTCAACAAACTAAAAATATCTAGACTAAACTAATTATTTACTTACGAGAGCACGCCTTGATCAAACCAACAAATAACGGATGAGCTCGTAGTGGTCGAGAGCGGAATTCTGGATGCGCTTGAGTTGCGACAAAGTAGTCGTTGCCGGCTACTTCAATAAATTCAACCAGTTTTCCGTCAGGTGATTTACCGGTGATCTTTAGACCACCCTTTTCGATTGTGTCAGCATATTTTTGATTAACTTCATAGCGGTGACGGTGTCGTTCGATGATTTCAGTTGATCCATAAGTCTTAGCGACTACCGATCCAGCCACGAGATTCGCAGGATAATCACCCAAACGAAGCGTGCCGCCAGTCGACTCTTTCCCAACTTGACCAGACATTATATAAACAACATTATGTTCGGTTTTTGGATCAAATTCTGTGCTATTTGCGTCCGTAAGGCCAGCTTTTCGCGCTGCAGCGATGACGGCAACTTGCAATCCTAAACACAACCCCAAATATGGAACGTTGTGGTCAAGCGCGTAGCGAGCCGCCATAATCTTGCCTTCAATTCCACGCGATCCAAAACCACCAGGAACCAAAATAGCATCAACTGATTTCAAATCACTCTCCGTGATCGTTTCGGCATTTAACCAATCAATTTCTAGTCCGACTTTTTGATCCCAAGTAGCAGCTTTCAGCGCTTCGATTACAGATATATATGTGTCTTCGTTATCGACATATTTTGCAACCAAACCAACTCTAATGATCTTCTTCGGAGTACTAGATTGCCTGCGAATAATCGTCTTCCAGGCTGATAAATCTGGTTCGGTCTCGTTGCCTGTGAATTTTGACAAAACTCCCGCTAAGCCACTACTTGCGATCATCAACGGAATCCTAAAGACAGTATCAATATTCGGCATTAATATGACGTTATTTTCTGGCACGCCACCAAATAAACTAATCTTACCAGCTACACTCTTTGGCGCTGAGTCTTCTGAACGGACCACGACAACATCTGGTACAACTCCAAAACCACGCAAATCATTCAACGCGTTCTGCGCCGGTTTAGTTTTGAACTCTTTACTAGTGTTGATAAAAGGAACATATACAACGTGAACAAATAAACAATTCTCTCTACCTACTTTTTGCGAGAATTCACGAATCGCCTCTATAAAACTCAGACCTTCGTAATCCCCAACCGTCCCACCAATTTCGACAATATGAATATCGCTATCCTCGGCGGCCTCGACTATCGCTTTTTGAATATATTGCGTCAGATGTGGCACTAATTGCACGGTTTTGCCAGCAAATTTACCAGCTCTTTCATCACTAATTAAATCCAATAATAATCGACCAGCTAATGTTGCGTTTTTTTGAGTCAACTCGACATCCAAGAACCGCTCATAATGGCCTAGATCAAGATCAGTTTCGGCACCGTCTTTTGTCACAAAACATTCACCATGTTCCCTAGGATTCAAAAGGCCCGCATCTACATTAAGATACGGGTCGCATTTTTGAATAGAGACTTTTAAGCCCTTGGCCTGCAAGACCACCCCTATACTTGACGCGGTAATACCCTTACCGACGCCCGAGAGAACACCTCCAGTTACAAAGATATATTTCTGTTTTTTGTCCATGTGAATTTTCTTCTCCATGGAATTTCATTGTAGCACACAAAATCGGGTCACACACCCCATATCTAGCGTTTTGTGTTGTTATTTATACGCTAAATACTGTGTATATCTGACCCTTTTGGATATTTCGATAAAGGCGACTCGTGGTTACTCCATCGCTCTTGAATTGGCGCCAAAATTTCCCAACTTCTCAGCACTTCATCGCTTGAGGTAAACAAACTCTTTTGACTAGAAATCGCATCAACTAGCACTTGTTCATAGGCATCTGGCAAATCAACGTTATCTGGATAATTAAAACTCAGACTTTGCTCTTCGAATTCCAGATTATAGCCAGGTTTCTTCGTAAATAGCCCAATATCGATACCCTCATTAGGTTGAATTCTAAAGACCAAATCGTTACCGCTTGCTGACCCAGAACCGCGAAGCTTTACTCTAATTTCTGTCAGTTTTCGGTTCATAGCTTTTCCAGCCATGATCGTAATTGGTACACCAGCCCATTTTTCTTCACCTGAATACAGCTTTAATAACGCAAATGTCTCGATTTTGCTATCAGAATTTGCCACTTCTTGCGTATAGCCTTCGTACTGCGCGCGTAAAGCCAAGTCTGGATTTGCAGTCTGAATGCCAGCTAGCGCCTTCAAACGAAGCTCTGGCAGCATGCTCCATTCAAAATTTACAGGTATATCCATAATAGTCAGCGCCACCAACTGCATCAAATGCCCCTGTAATACATCTCGCAAAGCACCAGTTTGTTCATATAATTGCACCCGACCTTGAATATCTTTATCTTCTGATGCGATAATTTGAATACTCTCGATAAAATTATTGTTCCAAATATTATTAAACAGTGCATTTTTAGACCGAAACGCTACAATGTTTTGCGCCATTTCCTTGGCCAGATAATGGTCAATGCGATAAATTTGATCTTCTTTATAATAGTTATTCACATATTGAATAACTTGCTTGGCTGAGTCCAGATCGACGCCAAAGGGTTTTTCGAATAATAATTTGACGTTTTCGCCATTCATTCCAGTTATACCCAACTTTTCCACAATACCCGATGCGGCAAGCGGTGGAACAGCCAAATATATTAGTAACTGCTCGTCGCTCTGTAAATTTACATACTGTTTTAATCCGAAATATGCATCAATATTATCAGTATCCATAGAATACAGGCTTATTCTTTCACAAAAAACAGATCCAATACGGCAACTATTAATGAGTTCGTATTTCTCAATTGGCCGACGAGATATGCCAATAATCGTCAGGTCATCAAAATGCCGAGCATTTACAATCTCTTCCAGCGCTGGCAACAATTTGCCCCTGCCTAAATCACCCGTAATTCCAAATACTATAAGTTTTGTTTTTATCATCTATGTATTAATTATAACTCTAACATTAACAAGGAAAGAATAAATAAATATTGCAAGTTATTTTTATTTCCAAATTTTCCTAAAATAGTCAAAGGGTCAAATAGTCAAAGCGGTCAAATCAATTTCCTAAGCAACGCACCGAAAAGCCGCCAGCCTTGCCGTCCGTATCGCGGTACACAGCGGCGTCACCCGAGTCCAAGGTACGACCCCAGGCACTAGAGCCCGACTCGGAACTAGACCACAAGTCAGCGTACGACGACAGATAGTTGAAGGACCCGACAGAGTTGCGGTTGCCGGCAAGCGGCATGTTTAGGCCAGATGCGCCACCAGATTTCAGTTTAGTACCCTGATCGGTACCGCGCCATCCAGTGGTATTAGCGATTCCTGCATCCATTCCAAGATGTACTTCAAGTGTTTGCCATTCAGCATCAGATGGGATGTGAGATCCTGACGGACAGATACCTTGGGCTTTTTCGGTTATGGAATATCCCATAGCTTCATCCCATTGGTAAAGAGCGCCGTAAGGTATGCCGTTGCCGTCAGTATTAGTACAGCCCGCGTCAGTATCACCATAACAATATTTTTCGACTATATTTGTACCGCCGTTATTGGTTTGATTTGATGCTCCGGCTACTCTAGTTCCGACATTGAGATTATATTTAGCCCAAACTTGCGTACCGACTTGTAACCAATTGGCTGGGTCAGTAACAGCTAGGCTTGGAGCGACATATGCACCCGTAGTTGGAGAAGAGTTTTCGGTTATAGAAAAGACTAGACTACCGTTTGTTGCGGTTAGTCCAAAAGAATTAGCATCTGGTCTGACATAAGGCGTTGCCGTAAAATCAGTACCATTACTTGGTTTTAGGCATAGATTAGTTGTAGTAGTTGGAGTAATAGTACAGTTGGTGGATATCGTAGATGGATAATATCCATTGTCTACATAAAACATTTTTAATGCTTTGCTCGAGTTAGTAAGATCGGATTGAAGTGAAGCTACTTTGGCGCGAGTTGAGATGCCAGAATAAGAAACAATTGTAATAGCCGCAAGGATACCGATTACTACAATTACTACCAATAGCTCTACGATAGTGAAACCAAATCTGACGCTAGAATGTTTTGGTTGGTTTAATCTATTAGAGATAGCTCGTTTTTCGTAATTTATTATCTCACTAGTCATATTGTTATTGCAATAAATCCTTTTATGATTGTTGAGAGTTATTATAGCATTAGCGAGATAAGATAGACCAGTAACCCAAGAAACTCATGAATTTTGAGCACCAAAAGACATTAATCAAAAAACACACAAGCAGGTTTATTTATTCAATTTAATAA
>CAZNQY010000047.1:0-5439 GCA_964575635.1 uncultured Saccharimonas sp. (SeqCode)
TGGACTCGGGTCGCGCCGCTGTGGGCCGCAATACGGTCGACGAGGCTTACGGCTTGTCGGTGCGCTGTCTAGGAAATTGATTTGATCGCTTTGACTATTTGACCCTTTGACTATTTTAGGAAAATTTGGAAATAAAAATAACTTGCAATATTTATTAATATTTTGTAGAAGAGAGTGATTAATAGTGTCTACGTATTACAGTCTGCCAGTATATAAACAAAGTTATGATTTACTGTTAGATATTTTCAAATTGACAAAAGAATTCAATCGGGAATATAAATATACAATTGGTGAAGAACTGAAAAAAGAAACTATGGCAATGATAATAAATATATATCGTGCAAATTGTAGTAAAAATAAAATTGAATATATTGTCAGCGCCAGAGAAAACATTGAGGTTATTCGCTTGTTGGTGCGTCTCTTGAAGGATCTGAGACAGATTCAAGTATCTAAAATTGCCAAGTTGAACTTATCGATTGAGAGCTTATCGAAACAGCTAACTGGTTGGTGTAATTATTCAAAAATAAGTAAATAACGCAAGATGGCCAGAACTATTCGTCGCCAAGGTGACGATAGGCGCGCCTAATCAATTTAGTAATCTCCTCGTGTAGCGAGCGAGGTCTGTAATTTGTTATTGGACATTTTTCTTTAACAAAGAGATATATGATTACTGTTCCGCTTGCCGGCAACCGCAACACTGACGGGTCCTTCAACAATCTGTCGTCGAACGCTAACTTGTGGTCTAGTTCGGAGTCGGGCTCTAATGCCTGGAATCGTAACTTGAACTCGGGTAACGCCACTGTGAACCGCAATACGAACGACAAGGCTAACGGCTTTTCGGTGCGCTGTCTAGAAAATTGATTAATAATGTAAAATGTATGACAAAAAAACATATACAAATTACTCATAAACATAGCCTGATCGAGGATATCTTTCAGGCTTATTATGATGCCCGCAAGAATAAACGAAACTCAAAAAGTTCTTTGGCTTTTGAGATTAATTATGAAAAGAATTTAATTAATTTGTACTATGAAATTATTGAGCGGAAATATAAACCCAGTTTATATTCTGCATTTATTGTTAAAAAACCCGTAAAAAGAGAAGTTTTTGCGAGCCAATTTAGAGATAGGGTAGTGCATCATTTGATATTTAATTACATAAACCCAATTTTTGATCCACTTTTTATCAATGATAGCTACAGTTGTCGTATTAATAAAGGTACTTTATATGGAATAAATAGAGCTAATTATTTTATAAAATCTTGTAGTCAGAATTATAAAAAAGATGCCTATATAATGAAGCTGGATATTGAAGGCTATTTCATGTCGATTGACAAAACAATACTTTTTGAGATTATCAAAAAACAGATTATTAAGCGACAAGATAAGTTAAATTGTGAATTAGATTTGATATTGTTTTTATTGGAGAAAACAATTTTTTGCGACCCAACAAAGAACTGTGTAATTAAATGTAAACGAGATGACTGGCAGGAACTACCAAGGTCAAAAAGTTTATTCTACTCTGTACCAAATAAAGGCTTACCGATAGGTAATTTAACATCTCAACTTTTTGCAAATATTTATTTGAATGAAATTGACCAATTTATAAAAAGAGAGCTAAAGTTCAAATATTACGGACGTTATGTCGATGATATGATAATCGTCGATAATGACAAAGAACGATTAATAAAAGCTATTCAGGAAATTAGAGATTATTTGACGATTAATCTATCGCTAAAATTGCATCCTAAGAAAATATATCTACAGCCATTTAATAATGGTGTTAATTTTTTAGGAGCATTTATAAAACCATATAGAATATTAGTTGGAAAAAGGATTAAGAATAATTTTTATAGCAGAGTTTATGAGGAGATTTATGTGCTTGATAATTTAATTTCAAATAAAGAAAAAAATATCAATATGAATATCTATATATTCGTTCAATTAGTTAATTCATACTTGGGTATTGTGAGCCAATCTAATTCGTATACCATTAGAAAAGCAATGGTAGAATTGATAATTGATATGTTTGGTACTGTTTTTGTAGCTGATGATGATTTCTGTAAAATAACTACCTGTTGCAAGTAGTCGATATCTCTGTTACAATATTCGCTATATGGTACAAGTAACCCGAAAAGATGAAAGAGAAGCAAACGAGAATATTATTCGTCGTTTCAACCGCAAAGTTTTACAGAGCGGAGTTTTAGCTGACGCTAAAGCAGCAATGCGTTTTACAAAGCCTTTATCAAAGACTGAGCGACGCGCGAAAGCCATCATTCGCAAAGAGCGAAAGGCTGACAAATTAGATAAAACTCGAATGGGAATCCGCTAATAGTGGCTCTCAAAGAGCAAATAAATAACGATTTAAAAGCCGCCTTATTAGGCGGTAATCGTTTTAAAGGTGAGGTTTTACGCGGCCTAAAGGCTGTGATTTTGGACGAAGAAGTTGCCCAAAATAAACGCGAAAACGGAATTGATGACGAGACGATCGAAAGATTGATCGCAAGGGAAGTTAAAAAACGTAACGAAAGCGCAACGATATTTGATCAAGCTGGACGAACGGAATTATCAAGCGTTGAACGCGAACAAGCTGCGATAATCGCAGAATATTTGCCACAACAAATGAGCGAAGCGGAAGTTAAGCTATCGGTTGAGAAGATTGCTGTTGAATTAGGGATATCAGAAATGAGTTCGATGGGTCAATTAATTGGCGCTGTCAAAAAAGAATTAGGTAATTCGGCTGACGGTGCGATTATTGCGAAAGTCGTCAAAGAAATACTTAGCTCAAAATAAGTAACAGGGGTATATAAGAATGATTGTGTTATTTGGGCCTGCTGGGGCTGGAAAAACTGTTCAGGGGCAAATTCTAGCCAAAAATAATGGCTGGGTTTGGCTTTCGGTTGGACAAGTTTTGCGCGAATCTCATGATAATTCTGTTATGCAGACTATGAATGACGGCCACCTAGCGCCGACTAAACTAGTCGACCAAGTTATAAGTGACGCTTTATCAAAGCTTGAAGGTAATAGTCGGATAGTTTTGGATGGCTTTCCTAGGCAGCTTGATCAAGCGCAATGGTTGATGAATTACTGCGAAAAAAACAGCCGAACTTTGAGTGCTGTATTAGTACTTGACGTTCCAGAGAATGAAATTATTGAACGATTATCATTACGTGGAAGATCTGACGATTCTAGAGAAAGTATTGCAGAGAGATTACATATCTATGAATCGCAAATGAACCCGATTCTTGAATATTTTGATAGTGAAAATGTATTGGTCGCGCACATAGATGGCGTAGGAACAATGCAAGAAGTTAGTGACAGAATAAATGATAAATTAAGTGAAGTGAATATAAAATGAAATCAATACAACCAATAAAAACTGCGGCCGAAATAGAGGCAATGCGTGAGGGCGGCAAGATACTTGCCTCTATTTTGAATGATTTGAAGAAATACGTTAAAGTCGGAATGAGTGAATTGGAAGTTGAAGAGTGGGTTGCAAAAGAAATTAAATCTCGTGGTGCAGAAGCGACATATAAAACAGCCGAAGTTAATTTCCCGAAAGTAATTTGTATATCAACAAACGAACAATTAGTTCATAGTATTCCAACGGACTATCGTTTTGAGATTGGCGATGTTGTTAGTTTTGATTTGGTTATTACTTATAAAGGCATGAAGGTCGACAGCGCAACAACTTTTGTTATTGGCGAAGAACCAAAAGGTGCTGTAAAACATCTGCTTAATTATACAGAACGAAGTTTATACGCCGGTATTGATGCGATTCATGGTCCTGTAAGAATAGGCGATATAGCTGCTGCTATTGAAAAAGTTCTAAATGATGGAAAATTAGGCGTTGTTAGGGATTTAGTTGGTCATGGTATTGGCCATAAAATGCAACAACCGCCTGAAGTGCCGAATTATGGCCGAAAGGGCACTGGCCCATTGCTCGTTCCTGGCGATACAATTGCAATTGAACCGATGGCGACACTTGGTAATGGTCATATAAAGAATGATGATGATGGTTGGACTATCAGTACAAAAGACGGCACGCTGGCTGCTCATTTCGAACATACTGTTTTAATAACTAACGATGGCGTCGAAATTCTAACTAAACTATAAAAACTCTTTAATTATGCTAGTCAAAACTTGACATAAGCTATATAATTTAACTTATGCAAGAAAATTCTCGACACGCTGTTGGAATAGATATAGGCACAACGACTGTTCGTTGTGTTGTGGCTCATATTGATGGCATTACTGGTGTACCTACGATTGTTGGCGTAGGTAAAGCTCCGAATAACGGAATGCGCAAAGGCATAGTTGTAAATCTCAACGGTCCGGCGCAGGCTATTGATGATGCACTTGGCGAAGCTGAACGCATGAGTGGTTATCAGGTTGATGTGGCGACTGTTAGTATTAATGGTTCACACGTACTTAGTACTCATGCCGATGGCATGATTGCTGTGGGTGGCTCTAGCCACGAAATTACAAATGACGATATTCTACGAATCGAAGAAGTGGCAACTGTTGGAAAAGTTCCGGCAAATCGCGAAATACTCGAGGTTGTCCCTCATTCATATAAATTAGACGGTCAGGATAATATCAAAAATCCTTTGGGTATGACTGGTACTCGTCTCGAAATAGACGCTCACGTGGTTTCTGTTTTAACTCCGCATTTATCTAATTTACAAAAGGCCGCAGAGACTGCGAAAGTAATGCCACGATCGATCGTTGTGTCCGGTGTTGCAGCGGCAAGAGCAGTTTTGACTGAACAACAGATTGAAAACGGTGTTGTTTTGGTTGATATTGGTGGCGCTACCACTAATATTGCCGTTTATGAAGAAGGTGATTTGCGGTACACAGCAGTCATTACTATTGGTGGCAATAATATAACCAACGATTTAGCGATTGGACTCAAGACTGATCCAGAAATCGCTGAACGCTTAAAACTTGAACATGGATCGGCGATTCCACGCGG
This sequence comes from uncultured Saccharimonas sp. (SeqCode), assembly GCA_964575635.1. GTDB lineage: Bacteria > Patescibacteriota > Saccharimonadia > Saccharimonadales > Saccharimonadaceae > UBA1547. The sequence continues at coordinate 4,975 of CAZNQY010000047.1, forward strand.
CGAAGAATCCGAAGTTGGTGTAAAAATTGGTGAATTAGTTCACAAATTCAAATCGTCAGATATCGAAGAAATTATCGAAGCCCGCCTGGAAGAAATTTTTAATGCAGTTAATAAAGAACTAAAGCGTATCGACAGAGCAGGTAAATTACCTGGCGGAGCGGTCCTTACTGGCGGTACGGCGAATCTTCGCGGTATCACAGAATACGCTCGTGAAAAAATGGGACTTGCTACTCGAGTGGGCGTTGGTTCTGGTTACGGTGGAGTGGTTGATGGTCTTGAGCGACCACAATTCGCAACAGCAATCGGTTTGATGCTGATTGACGCCGAAAGTAACGTTTCTATAAAAGGTTCAAAGAAAAATTCACCAAAACTAAACTTTGGCAAAGGTCTTGGAACAATAACGAAATTCATGAGTCGATTCAAGGCATAGCGTTTTTTGAATCTAGTGATATACTATATATAAAT
>CAZNQY010000048.1:0-5349 GCA_964575635.1 uncultured Saccharimonas sp. (SeqCode)
ACATATAAATAATTTATTAGCATGTTCAATTCAAGTCAGTCTCTGGGGCTTGGGGCATCTGCAGAAGTCCGGATTTAAAAACCAAAGTGAATTCCTTGCGATCCGAGTATGTTTGAGCCGCCAGGCGAGTTACGCAGGATCCAAAGAATGAGCTTTGGTTTTTAATCCGCGAATTCGAAGCCGCCCCAAGAGTTTTTGGTTACTTTTTGCGGTTCAAAAAGTAACTGGTCTTTGGTTCTTTTCCAAAAGAAAGAACAAATAATAGTTAATTAAATTCTTAAACCTTTTGCAATTTCGCAAAAGCCGCATTTAATTTCTTTGTCTTGCCATCATCAAACTTGACAGTAAAGGCCATACCATCAATATCAATAATCTCGCCACGCCCAAAAATTGGCGATTTCACTGTGTCGCCGATATCAAAGTAAACATCTTCGCCGTAATAATCGTCATCTGGAACAACTTGCGGCTCACTCGATACACTAATCGCCGATTCGTCACCGATTTCTGCAATAAACCTGGATACTTGGCTATAATTGCGACCACCATATTGCAAACGGCTACGAGCGTAAACCAAATGCAATTCTTCGCGAGCCCTAGTCATACCGACATAAGCTAGTCGTCGCTCTTCCTCGAGCTCTGACAATCCAGCATCGTGTACTCTAGCGTGCGGTAAAATACCCTCTTCCATGCCAGTGATAAATACAATCGGAAACTCCAATCCCTTAGCGGCGTGCAAGGTCATCAGTGTAACTTTTTGGTCACTACTTGACACATCAGTGCTAGACATTAACGAAACTTCTTCCAAAAAATCGGATAACTGTACGTAATTTTGCGCATCAACCACCAAAGCTTCAATATTCGATGCTCGATCTTCGGCTTGTGGCGTTCCGTCAGAGATATAAGCTTTATAGCCAATCGAACTAATCAATTCTTTTATAATCTCGGCAGGGGCGGTTGAATCTACTTTTTCTCGCAGTTTTAGTAATAATTCACCCAGATCTTTCAATGATTTTCTAGCTTTTCCACCAACCGTATCGCACTGTTCAATATTCGCCATCGCGTCTATTAAATCCATACCGCTAACTGGTTGCCATAGCAAAAATCGCTCAAGGCTCGTCGCGCCTACGCCGCGAGTTGGCACATTCGCAATTCGGCTAAAACCCATTCTATCGTTTGGCTGGAATATTAATTTCAAATAAGCAACTAAATCCTTGATTTCCTTGCGATCATAAAACCTGACACCGCCCACAATTTGATACGGAATTTTGAAGTGAATTAACGAACGCTCCAAATTATAACTCTGCGAATTAGTTCGATATAACACAGCAAAATCACCAAATTTACGCGCACCGATTGCAACTTGCGACGAAATTCGTTCGGCTAGCATATTGGCTTCTTCATTTTCATCATACATCTCGTGAACTTGCACTGGCATACCATCGCCCGCTTCTGTCCAAATTTGCTTATCGGCTTTGACGGTATTTTTGGCGATTACATTACTTGCCGCTTTTAGAATATTACCAGTGCTACGGTAGTTTTGCTCTAATTTTATGACTTTAGTATTTTTAAAGTCACGTTCAAAATTCAAAATATTAGTAAAATCCGCACCGCGCCAACTATATATCGATTGCCAGTCATCACCGACCACGCAAATATTATTATTTTCATTTACTAATAATTTGACGATGTTATACTGCGCGGCGTTCGTATCCTGATACTCGTCAATTAATATATATTTGAAATGTTGCTGCCATTTTTTACGAATTTCTGGTTTCTCTTTTAGTAATCGAACAACCTCTATTAATAAATCATCAAAGTCTAATGCGCCAGCAGTTTTACGCATATGTTCATACCGTTTAAATATTTTGGCAATATTTTTTTGATAAGGATAATTTGCCGACGCTTCAAATTCATCAGCATCAATCATTTGATTTTTTGAGCCAGAAATTACACTACTAACGGCTTTGGCTTTAATTTCAGATTCACTAATCGAAAGCTGTTTCATTGCCTGTTTAATTAGACCTAGTCGATCGTCTTCGTCGTAAATTACGTAATTTTTAGCAATTCCAATTGCCTCGCCATCCATTCGCAAAAGCCGCACGCAAATACCGTGAAAAGTTCCCATCCATGGCATAAACGAGCGATTTTTGCCATTTTGACCAACCAAATGACCAAGACGTTCGCGCATTTCGGCCGCTGCTTTATTAGTAAAAGTTACAGCCAAAATTTCATTCGGCCAAACACCTTTATTTGCAATCAAATAAGCAATTCGATGAGTTAATGTTTTTGTTTTGCCACTTCCAGCACCTGCCAAAATCAACAAAGGACCGTCGACCGATTCGACGGCGTCTTTTTGAGCCACATTTAATCCAGTAAATAAATCCATTCTGTCTATTATAAACTACTAGAGGTTAGGCAAGATAAAGAAATATGCAATCACGCCGACGCCTGCGCCGATAACTATTAATCCTAGAACCCAGAATAGCCACATTAATGGTGATTTTTTACTGCTTTTTGCATCAATTTTGTGATAAGCATTCGCATCATAAATAGGAGTTGTTGTGTGATCAACAACGGCTGGCCTTTCAGGATACTGTTGCGGGATTGATGCTTGCATAACTGGTTGCGGAGCGGTAGTTTGCAGAGCAATGTTTTGCGAAGGCGCAACAACTGGAGCAATCGAGATTGACTGTCCTGCTGCAACAGGCTGTGCTGCAACTGGCACTGGCTGTGGCGCTTGCATCGGCACAACTGGCGTAGCAATTGGCATTTCGACAGTCTGCATCGACCCCAGATCAGGCATTGTGTCGGATTCTATCGAAAGTAAATCATTTTGCAATTCTGGCGGCAGCTGAGAATTAGTGGTATTAAAGTTAGCAGCTGGCGCAACCTGTGCAATCGGCATTTGTTGTGCCTGCATTGCAATATTATTAGCTGGTTGAATTTGAGAAATTGGCGCTATAACTGGCGGCTGTATCGCAACTGGATTAGATATTTGAACCGGTTGCGGCGCAAACATAGATACGCCTAATGGCCGCTTATCAACTTTTGAATCAGCCAAAAATGGCGATTCTTGAGCTTTTTGACCAGCACCAGCAGACATAGTTTCATTAATAAAGTTACTTATCTGCTCAATATCATCATCTTCGTTATCAACTGGCAACGCGGGCGCCACGGCAGGCTGTTGTGGAGTACTAACTGGCGTCACTACAGCTGGTTGGTTCACAACAGGAGCGATTGGAGTTATTGGCATTACTGGAGCTGTCGGGAGAACTGGAGTTACTGGAGTCATTGAAGCTACAGGATCTGCGATATTCTGCACGACATTACTAGCTGGGTTTACAATTGCACCTTGATTAATCTGCATAGGCTGTTCTAATACGGTAGCAGTTTGCACCGGTGCGGGTACTTGCTCAACCTTTGCACTCATCTGTACATTTGCTGATGGATTAACTACATCAACGAAACGGCCAGCACTGCGCTTGCTAGCTAGTGATTCAAAAGTGTTTACTGGCATCGGTTTTGGGGGATTTATTGGTGTCGTGATTAAAGGACGCGAACGAGCTGGATAATAAACCGGTACATATTTTGTATTTTCGGCTGTTTTATTAGAAGTTTCAACAGTAGAATTATTCGAAGTTACATTAGCTGGAGTTGCTGGCGCTACTGTAGTGTCTGTATTTTGAGCAGGAATATTATCTGATGAAATTAATGGAGTATTTACTGGCGCTTGCGTTGTTAAATCAACAATAGCAGGTTCAGTTTGAACAACCGCGCCTTGTTGTTGTGGTCCAATAAGCGAATTAACCGCTCGATCTAATTCATCAAAATCAATATCTTTCATATTCCACCCTTAATTTTTTCCTGATACAAGCGATTTTTTGTGCGCTTTTTTGATAATTTCATTAAAATCATGAGCGTTCAAGCTTGCATTACCTACAAGCAAACCGTCAATGCCATCAATTGCAAGATAATCTGCCACACTATCAACCGTTACGCTACCGCCGTAAATAATTCGAACTTCGTCAACTACATTCGCGCCATACAAGTGTTTTATTTGATTTCTGATCAAGGTAACTACAGATTTTACGTCAGACGGCATAGCATTATGTCCAGTTCCAATAGCAGCAACGGGTTCATAAGCGATAGTAACTTTCGATATTTCTTCGCTTGAAACATTAGCAAGCCCGCTAATCAACTGATCACGCACGATGTCATGCGCTTCGCCGTTTGCATAATCAATGGCAGTTTCACCGATACACAAAATCGGACTGATATTGTTTCTGATCGCTGCCTGAACTTTATTGCGAATATCTTTCTCGTTTTCGCCAAAGATATGACGACGCTCAGAATGGCCAATAATTGCGTATTGTACAATACCGCGCAATTGAGTGGCCGACACTTCACCAGTAAAAGAACCGTGATCACGCCAATAAAAATTCTGCGCCGCAAGCTTAAATTGTCGCAAATTAACCTGCAAGCTCAATGACTGAATAGTCAATAAAGTCGGCGCCAAAACAACTTCGACATCACGATGAACTTTTACAAGACTCGTTAATTGATGCAAAAACAAACTCGCCTCATGTAGATTAAGGTTCATTTTCCAGTTACCGATGATCAGTTTCTTTTTCCCAGCCATTAAATAATACCGTTCATGTTTATTACTAATAGTGTAACGCAAATTAATTTACGAGTCCAGTAAAAATGAGCGAAACTAGATACTTCGAACTTTAATTGTATCGGTTTCGCCAGCAACACCCGCCTGTTTAAGCTCGTACATCCTTTCATTATTACTTTCTGCCAGCCTTTAGTTTTGCTAATTTTTGTAAATTAAAAACACAAGAGAGTAATTTTAATATAAAAAGTTAGTATTATTGGCGGTTTCACAGACCCGACGTAAAATATTATGGATATTTATATAGATCGGAGAAATCGCTCCGTTTGTTCGTAAAAAATGTAAACACTTTAATTGATTTGGTGATCTCACAGATCCAACGCAATATTTCATAATAATCGTAAACTTATTATTATGGAATAAACTAAATTCTGTACAAATCAATAGATTTGACAGAATTCGAACTCCTTCGGAGTTCTTGATCCCTACGGGATCTTGCCAAAGTAAAAACCCCATCGACTGATGGGGTTTTTACTTTGGTGATCTCACGGAGAATCGAACTCCGATTGCCAGGATGAAAACCTGGTGTCCTAACCGTTAGACGATGAGACCTGACAAATTATCCTGATGATTGTATCAAACTTTTCGTTAATTGGCTAGATGTTAAATGAATTTCATAAGGTCGACCCACTAAACATCTAGCACACTTGTGTTGACCGATGCGTGTTCAAATC
>CAZNQY010000049.1:0-5266 GCA_964575635.1 uncultured Saccharimonas sp. (SeqCode)
CTTTTTTATTTGTGAAAGGGCAAAATGTGTACGTTATTTAGTAATTTTTATCTGATATTTCGACTAATGATGCCTCGAAGTATTACGGTTTCTCTGTTTTTATTACTACATATTTAATATATAGTTTATTTTCATTGATGTATATTGTACCATTTTAGAGGGTGATCGTTATGGAAAGTAAAAGTTTGAAAAAAATGCGTTTTATTAAAGTGGCCGAGTCTAGAACAGACAAGATCATAAAAATGATTCGGCTTTTAAGTAATTGTGCCAATAAAAATAATTATGAATATTCCTCATCGCAAGTTGATCAAATCTTTAAGGCAATTATTACGGAAACGAAACTTGCAAAACAGAAGTTCAAGCCTAAATCTAGTCAATTTGTGCTGAGAGATAAATAAAGGGGGATATTGTTATGCATGAACTTTCAGAAATACTCGGCTTATTCACGATTAAGGATGTCAATTCTTTTTTAAGGAAATACGGTTACTTGGACTTGGAAACTAATGGTCTGGTTTTAAAAGATATAACAACTAATTGGGAATTGTTCGCAGGAACCACATCTAATTCATCGGTTATTGGCACGTTGGACCACGGCGATAATGGCATTATTGAAAGAATTACTAATGGAATCGATGCAGTAATTCAAAAAGAAAAAGATCGGTTGAACATTAAGAGCGCAAATCATCCCGACATAATTGTCAAGAAGACTTTTCCAAAATACTATGAGCACCGGAAGAGTGTGGCAACCGGGGAAAGCACACGACTAAGTTGGAAAGACGCTGGTGATCGGATACTGCTAGTGGTCAATGACGGTTCTTCAACTACTCGCCCGACCTTTGATGTTATTGACACTGGAACCGGAATTCATGGGACAAATTTTAAAAGCACGATTCTTTCTCTAAATCACGGCAACAAAATATCAAGTGATAAGGGTTATCTCATCGGAGCGTTTGGACAAGGCGGCTCTACTTCGATGAGGTTTTCTAATGCGACAATTATTATTTCTAAGGTTGAAGGAAAGTATTTTTTTACAATCATAAAGATGGTTGAATTGCGGGATATTAAAGTTCCGCCTTTTGTTTTTCTTAGCACAAACGGAGAAATTATGGAGTTGTCTCAAACCACAAACGTGTCGGGGGTTTCAGATGAGGTTCAGATATTCCTTAACGCAGAATCTGGAACTTTAGTTAGAATGGTTGATACAGACATTTCGAAAAGATTTAGAGATAATGAGGTGACGAAGCCCGGTAAACTTATCGATTTTATTAACACCACCCTTTTCGGCGTCGGAATACCTGTAAAGGTTGCCGACAACAGAATTGACTATCGGATGACTTCTAGTAGTCAAGACAGATATTCTTATGGATCTTTATTAAAAATTAAGACCTCGGAATATATAAGAAAAGAATATACGGGTTCTACTACCATTACTCATAAAAATCGGCCCTTCCAAATTGATTACTACGTATTGCTTCCTATTAAGGAAGATAACTGGGGATTAGAGGGAGAATGTAAAACCGTTTTTAGTCAATTTAACGTGACTCTTGACCCGATTATTTACACTATTAACGGGCAAACTGTTAGCACTGAAAAATATACTAAACTCAACAACGCGGGATTAAGTTTTTTAAAATATCGCCTTTTAGTTGTAATTGATCTTGACTCTCTCGGAACAGAAAAATATCGATTTATTACAACAGATAGAACTCGCATTTTAAGATACGATTTAACTGATGGTTTTCTAGACGCGGTCGTAAAAGCCATCTGTAATGTTGACTGCCTAAAAGAAATAAATGAAAGAATAGCTGAATTATCAGTCGACGCCTCTGTTGATCAAAACCTGATTGATGAAATTAGCAAGGATGTAAAGAAATATTACTTGGCGTTTGCAACTCCCCGGTCCAAATTGCCAATACACTATATAAATCCAACACCTCCTGGACCAACTCCAGATCCTAATTGGGCGGATGCGATTATTAAGTTGGTGTTAACAAGTAAGAAGCGTGAATTTTTTAAAGACGAATCAATGAATTTCGTCTTAGAAACAGGCGCAAGAAGATACGTCAATGCTAAAGAGAAAATAGATGCCTTTGTCGATGGAAAAAGCGTTTCTAATATGGACAAGAATTCTTTCAATGGGCGTGTTCAGCTTTCTTTTCCGGCAGGGGATTTCAAGCCCGATAAGCACAAAATTCAGTTCGCTTATGCGCCAAATTTCCTTATGGATTACATATCCACCGATGAAGTAGAGATAACGATTTTAGATCAAAAAACTCCTGATACAAACCCTGTGCAAACTCAAAAAGGTTTGAATTTAAAAATCATGTTGGTTAATAATGGGGAAACCATTTGCGAAGTTGCAAAAAACGAAGAAAGCAAAGAAATATTCATAAAGTTATTTATGAGCCACGACTCGATGAAAAATGAAATCTACGGTAAATATGCTTCTCTAGACACAACCAAAAAACTTCAGAAATTTTTAATTAAACCAATCGCTCTCTTCGCTTTGTTTTCTGGCGATGCATACGATTCAAAATCGGATGAAGAAAAAAACAAGATGATTATCTCGCTCTCAAAATCGTTTGTAATTTCTAAGGAAAGCATGGATTGGGATGAGGAGCAGGTAATTTAGAATCTATAAACAAAAACAGATAACGCGTCGATCATGTCTCTCGAGACCATCATTTTGGGGCTACGGGACTTCCCGTCCGAATTTTTACCTTGTCTAAATGGATTGGTTTTCAGGATTTCATACGCGACTTCGTCGATTTTCAAAATTCGTATTTCGATCGGTGCCACAGAAAACACCATTCTCCTACCATATCTGCTTTTTAACCGTTGTTCGTCAGTTTCGTGTTTATTTGATCTTCGAACAAATTCATTCCAATATTTAGTGACTTTGTAATCGTGATTTGAATCTTTCGCACGTTTATAAAAACAGCACAAATAGAAGACTTTGCCGTGATTATGCGTAATAACTTTGTCTAGGGCACTGAACGCATTCCCTGGAATATCAGTTTTTACAGTATCCGCCTTTAAATCTCCATAAATCCATTTTTCTTTCGAAATAACCAGATCAAAATCAATGGCGTTTTTCCGTTTGTCGCTATGCCACTCCATCAAATTGGTTTGTCGCTCGCCCAAAAATTTTTTAAATAAGTGCTCAAAATAGAACCCTTGCCACGCCCCTTGCCGGGCATTATTGTCGCGTACTTCCAGCATTTCTTTGTAGCAAGTGATTCCTTCCCATAAAGGCGGGATTGTTGTAATAAAATCGGCCAAATACTCATCTACAAGTTTAATTATGTCTTCATAATAGGCTTTATCGTCGCTTGCGACCGCTTCTTCAATATAACGTTCAAATTCGCGGGCTTTCAGTACGTGGATGCTGTTACCAAACGCATCTTTTTTTGAATATTTACCGGCCTTTTGAGCATATTGAAGGTCAAAAGTCATAACATGGGCCGAACTATTATGGCTTTTCTTTTCCTCATAAGTCGTGGTTTCGAAAACAACGAATAGTCTTGTTTCTTCGTATGTATATATTCCAACGTAAAATGTTTTTTTGTTGTCGACTTTGTTTTTTGCTAAATAATCAAGATAATAGTTTTTAAGTTGTATCCTTTTTTTATAATCTGGATGCGGATTACCTAGATATGTTACGTTGGCCGCCAAAACACCGATTGCATTAAATAGGACGTATTGCTTCCCGTCCTTCTTACAGTTAGAAGGAAACAAAGAGTTAAAAATATCCCCAATTTGTTTGAGAGAAAGAATTTGGTCGTAATCTTTAACCGTTTCGCCGCTAATTGAAACTTGTTCAACTTTTTTCATGTTGATAGTTAAACATATTATAACGATTAAAACAGCACAAGAGTAAAACTCATTTTCGTATCTCACTAAGTGATAAAGTCTAATGTGTTTGTCAACTTATACCTCAATTGCTAAACATATTACTATCATCACTCATCGTCAGGGGACCTTTTAAACCTTTGATATAAGTAACTTTTCTCAGACAATTGCTGGTTTTATAGTTCTGTTTGTCATCTACGTATAAAAAGAAAACCTATGAGTTTTCAAGGTTGCACCTTTTTATGCACTCCCCGAACTCCGGTCCGCTTTTGAATGGTTTAAGCATTAAAATTACTTTTTCAGCTATTATTTCGAATGAAAAATGCGTTTTCTTGTTATAAAAAGACAAAAACCTCGCGATATTTGCATAAAATGCGAGGTTTTAGGATTTTCCTGGTGGAGATGCGGGGAGTCGAACCCCGGTCCAAGATCGGTCCTGCAATAGCGCCTACAGCTTAGACGATATTTGTTTTGACGCCCCGCCCAATATCGACAAATGGACGACGCGCGAGGCCATTAAGTTTTCTATTCCGACAGCTGGCCGATGCCGGAACCTATCCCCTTGTTATGACACTAGTCCGATGCGTGAGAGGAGAAACCACCGGTAGCGCGCTACGCCTGCCTAGCAGGCCAAGTGATTGTGCGATTAAGCCGCAGCGTATGATAATTGACTGTTGCCAGTTAATTGGTTGTGGTGATTACGTCACCGCTCGGCTGCCCCTACTGCCAGACGAAACCCTGTCGAAACCATGACATCCCCGGGTTGCGCTCAAAAGAGCGCCTTAATATTATCATTAGGCTTTCATATATGCAAATCGATGACTTAACAATCCGATATCTTCTAATAATAATCCAAGATTTTCGACAATCTAACCAAGATTCGGCATTTACGACAAATACGCGCCTATAAATGATAACCGTAATGGTCGTTGACCCGGTCGGTGTCCAGTTGGAAATAATAATCGCGATAGTCGTAGAGGGAAACGGCTTCAAGCCCGACGTAATACAACTCGTCGCTTTCATAGCCGAAATAACTGTTGGCCCTCGTCGATTCCTCGTTGATGGAACTAAAAAGGACGAGAATCAACTCGCCGTAATCGCCGACGGGAGGCGTACCGTGGAAAACGTGCTTAATGAAAATCGTGCCCGGGTTGACGATCAACGTTTGGAGTTTGTCGATGGCCTGATAAGCCAACTCATAATAGGGTTCGGTGCCGCAGGCACCCAGGAGGAGGACGCCGGCGCTTAAAACAATTAAAATGTTTTTTTTCATCTTGATGAATGGATATCCCTCCTAATGTTAGAGGGTTGCTGATTGGATTGCAAATGGTAACCAAAACAATCATTTGTAATGGTTACCCAATTACCCTATAATTTACTAGTCAGGTCAGGGTTAGTAAAAAATGAAAACATT
>CAZNQY010000050.1:0-4926 GCA_964575635.1 uncultured Saccharimonas sp. (SeqCode)
TTACTAATCAAACCGTTTTAGATTTCTTTGTTAATATGCGCAGTGATCAATTAACTGACATAATGACACTCGCGACTAACCTGGCTAGTCCAACGGTAATAATAACAATAACTGCCTTAATTTCACTTATTTGGTTTATTGTGAATCGCGAAAAAATCAGACCAATAATTTTAATAGCGTCGATCGGTACGGCCGCCGGCGTATCGACAATCCTAAAAGGACTGATTAAAAACTCACGCCCAGATTCAAACTTTATGATCAGCCCTTTCGAACTAGACTATTCATTCCCATCGGGTCACACAATTTGCATTGCAACACTCGCAATAGTTATCAGTTATTTAATTTACTCGCGCGGAGTTAGCTGGATTAGATTTATTACATTATCATTTACATCAATTGTTACAATTGTCGCCATAGCCGTCAGTCGCATGTATCTTGGCTATCATTGGGCAACCGACATTTTGGCGTCAGTTGGCTTGTCATTAATAATTCTAGCAATCGTAATCACCGTCGATTTAGTTATAGATAAAATTCAAACTCAAAATTAAAGCAAATGCTTTAGATATTTGCCAGTATAAGAATCCTCACACTCTGCAACTTGTTCTGGAGTGCCACATACAACAACACTACCGCCGCCAAGTCCACCTTCTGGACCTAAATCAATAACATGATCGGCGGTTTTAATAACATCCAAGTTATGTTCAATTATCACCATACTATTGCCGCCTTCGACTAATCGCTGCAAAATCGTCAATAATTTTTTGACGTCGGCACTATGTAATCCAGTCGTTGGTTCGTCCAAAATATACAAAGTCTTGCCAGTTGAACGACGTGACAATTCACTCGCCAATTTAATACGTTGCGCTTCACCACCGCTAAATGTAGTTGCTGGCTGACCTAAGCGAATATAGCCAAGTCCTACTTCTACTAAAGTATCGAGTTTTCTAGCAATAGCTGGGATGTTTTCAAAGAATTTCGCACCTTGCTCGACTGTCATATCCAAAACTTCGCTAATTGTTACGCCTTTATATTTAATTTCTAGAGCTTCACGATTATATCGCTTGCCTTTACAGACATCGCAAGTTACATAAACGTCTGGCAAGAAGTGCATTTCGATTTTGATAACACCATCACCCTGACAATTTTCGCAGCGTCCACCACGTACGTTAAAACTGAATCGGCCAGATTTATAGCCACGAATATTAGCTTCTGGAGTCGATGCGAATAAATCACGAATCGCTGTGAATACACCAGTATAAGTTGCTGGGTTTGAACGTGGAGTTCGTCCAATCGCTGATTGATCAATAACGATAACTTTATCGAGTAAATTAATATTTTCGATTTCTTTGTGCGTTCCAGGTATGGCGTGCGCGTGATGTAACCTTGCCGATAACTCTTTTGCCAAAATATCGTTAATAAGTGTAGATTTACCACTTCCGCTAACACCGCTAACGACCGTTATTACGCCAAGTGGAATATTAACATCAATGTTTTTCAAATTATTTTCACTAGCGCCGCGAATAATCAATTGGCGCTCTTGATCGATTTGGCGACGTTTTTTTGGTACAGCAATTTTTTCACGACCACTTAAATATGCACCCGTGATACTGTTTTTATCGGCCGCAACTTCATCAGGAGTTCCTTGGGACACAACGTATCCACCATTAATTCCCGCGCCTGGTCCGATATCCAGCAAATAATCCGCATGACGAATCGTATCTTCGTCGTGCTCGACAACTATTACAGTATTACCCAGATCGCGTAAGTGTTTAAGGGTGGCGATTAGCCTGTCATTGTCACGTTGATGAAGTCCGATTGAAGGTTCGTCCAAAACATACAGAACTCCCTGTAATCCTGATCCGATTTGAGTTGCTAATCGAATACGTTGAGCTTCGCCACCAGATAATGTATTTGCCGCACGACCAAGTTCTAAATAATTCAAGCCAACATTACTCATGAATCCAAGGCGCGAAATAATTTCTTTAAAAATCTGTTGCGCAATAAATAATTCTTGATCAGTCAATTTCAAATTATTCTTGAACAGATCCAATGCCGCGTCGATACCCAAGCTACAGATATCCATAATATTAAGTCCGTGAATTGTAACGGCTAATACGACTGGCTTTAACCTAGCGCCGTGACATGCTGTACATTCACGCTCACGCATAAAACGCTCAATATCCTTGCGCATAAAATCACTGTCAGTTTCTTTGTAGCGTCGTTCAAGGTTTGGAATAACACCCTCGTAAGCCGATGCGTATTCTCTGCCATCACTCAAATGCGCTGTATATTTTTGCGAACCAGTACCGTATAAAACTTTATTGATAGAATCAGCAGACAGCTCTTTGACTGATACCTGTAAGCTAAACCCATGGGCCTTGGCGACTTCGGCTAATTTCTTCATATACCAAGCGTCAACATTTACACGGTTATAAGGTCGAATTGCGCCTTCAGAAATCGTCAAATTATAATTAAAAACCAAATCAGGATCAATTTCCATGCGATTGCCAAGCCCAGTACAGACTGGGCAAGCACCTTGTGGAGTGTTGTAGCTAAACAATCTTGGTTCAAGTTCTGGAATCTCTTCGTTTGGATGATCAACACAAGCATAGCGCTGACTAAATGTCGCCACTGTATTATCGTCATTATTTAAAATCGCTACTACGCCTTCGGTAATTGCAAGCGCCTGTTCAACAGATTGAGTAACACGTCCGATAATATCAGGCGACATCACTATACGATCAACTACAATTTCAATATCATGCTTGAAGTTTTTATCAAGAGTCGGGAATTCTTCTAGTGCATAAATAACGCCATCAACCCGCGCCCTAGCAAAACCAAGACGATTATACTGCTCTGGAACATGAGCAAACTCACCTTTTTTGTCTTTGGCGATAGGTGCAAGTATCATCAACTTCGAATCAACTGGCATTTTCATAATTTCGTCGACGATCATTTCGTTGGTTCGTCTGGACACTTCTTTTTTACAAACAGGACAGTGCGGCACACCAATACGAGCATAAAGTAAACGCAAATAATCATAGATTTCCGTTACAGTCGCAACCGTACTACGTGGGTTTCGGCTGGTCGATTTTTGATCAATACTAATTGCAGGACTTAAACCCGTAATTTGATCGACATCAGGTTTTTCCATCATTCCAAGGAACTGACGAGCATAGCTGGAAAGACTTTCGACATAGCGACGTTGGCCTTCGGCATAAATAGTATCGAAAGCTAGCGATGATTTACCCGATCCAGATAATCCAGTAATGACTACTAATTTATCGCGTGGTATTTCTACGCTGATGTTTTTTAGATTGTGCTCACGAGCACCGACAACTTTGATTATCTCTGTCATAGCCGAATAATTATACACTTTTTTTAAACTTTTTTCCAGTCTCACACCAGAGACAAATTTGTATCAAGATTATGGTTGATATTGTCGCAAAATGGGTTTATAGTTTCATATGCAAATCATGAAGAAAGAATTTTTAATTATCGTAAACATCGCCAACGCTTTCATGCTAATCGACATTACAAATGGCTGGCATTCTTTCATGATGTTCTTGTTTATCGGCGAGATACCTGGAACAAAAATCACATTGTCACCAGAACTAATGATGACATTCTATATCTCTATCGCTTGTATCTTGTTTTTGTTAGCTATAAAAAAGCATGTCATAAGTTTTTCAAAGCAAATTCATAAATCAACCAAAAAATTAAAGCTTAAACGCGCTTAATTTTCGATCGATGCAATACTTTCCAACCATAGTTGCAATTCTTGTAATACAAATATTTTGTTATCATCAGTAACCTGAGATGACAGGTCTTTAATCGATTTAATGAACATTGGTATTTGTGAATTAATTCGAGCGCTACGCCATTCTTCCCACTTTTGAACTTCATCCTCTGCCAAGCTCTTTGGATAGTTACGAGCTTTATAGTGCAATAGTAGGTCGTCAAGTCTTTCGTCATTAAAATTTGGATGCAAATCAGCTAATTCATTTTCATTAGCATTTCTAACAACTTCAATTCGCACTTTGTCAATTTCCGGCACAAAACCATCATATAATTGAGCCTCGGGGTCTGGTGATTTCTTGAATTCTTCACGGTTTTCAAATATTCCACGAATTTTTTCAGCAAAGCCTGGTGCGGATAATAAAATATCACGATGTTTATTGACGATCTCTTCTGTCAATGAAATTTTCTTCCAACCTTCAGAATGTCCGAGCACACTTATTGGTGCAACGGCTGGTGCATGATTATATTGCAACTCCTTCACAGGCAGTTTTACGAAGTCATCAGCCTGCCTATCCTGATAAGATGCAAAAAACTTCTTGGCCAAATCGCTTTGAGATAAATTCAAAAATGGCGTTGGATCATAGCGCAGATCATAAACGATAATATTGCCATTCTTTCCAGAAGTTAATGGGAATGAAACGGTCGCTTTATTAAACTCAGCATCCAATCTGCCGCTTACATAGACGAAGGGTTTTTTATCATCCAAATTAACCAATTTCTTAATCTCATTCTTGTCGCGCATCTTGAACAAGTATTCAAATAATTGCGGTTGTCGATCTTTGATTAATTTAGTGACCGCTATTAATGCTTCAACATCACTAAGTGCATCGTGCGCCTTGAAGTGGTCAATTTTGTTTACTTTGCTAATTAATTCTAATCTATTGGTTGCAGCTCCATTGTCATCAACTGGCCAAACAATATTTTCTGGCCGTAGCGCTCTCGTCATTCGAACAACATCCAAAATATCCCAACGTGATCGTCCGTCCTTCCAAGACCATTCATACGGATCGTAAAAATTCCGCCAAAACAAATGGCGAATAAATTCATCGTCAAAGCGAATATTATTAAACCCAATAACCACGGTATCGGGCGTAAAAATGTCCTGCATTAAAATTTTGGAAAATT
>CAZNQY010000051.1:0-4219 GCA_964575635.1 uncultured Saccharimonas sp. (SeqCode)
CAGATCAGCATGCTGCGGTGAATACGTTCCCGGGTCTTGTACACACCGCCCGTCAAACCATGAAAGTCACTAACACCCGAAGTCCGATTCGTCGGCCTAAGGTGGGAGGGATGATTGGGGTTAAGTCGTAACAAGGTATCCGTACCGGAAGGTGCGGATGGATTACCTCCTTTCTAGGGAGTTGTTATGCCAATAGTACGAGCAATCTACTATTGAAGCTAGGTCGGTCTTGTTGTTATGTTGAGCTTACATAATAACGTAGTTCATAATTTATTATGAACAAGACTAAGTTCAAAAAAATCTCGACCTAAACTTGACGATGATTGCACAACTAAATTGTTAAAAATGAAATAACCCCGAAAGGGGTTATTTTTGTTGTATTTGATTTTATACATGTTTTTATTAAAGATAATGTAGTTATCTTGATATTTAAATTAAGCTTGTGTTAATATTGCTATGAATACTAACAAAAATAAACAAAGGTAAAAAAATGCCAGAAGATCAAAAAATAAATGATCTGCCTCAGTCTACTCCTGCGGAAATAATCGTTCCGGGTGTTGAAGTAGTTGCAGAGAAGCCGATTGAAGTTGCTACAGTGCCGACAGTTCCCGCTCAAACGACGCCAATGGCGGAAGCTAATATTCAAGATAGTGTAATTCCAGTAGTTGAAGCGCCAGCGGTTGCGGCTAGCACTACGATTGAAAATCAAACACCAGCCCAAGCCGCGCCTAATTTAGTAAATCCAATCGTACAACAGGCGCCAGTATCCGGCTTATCGACGCCAGCCGTTAAAAAGGGCATATTTAAATTTATTACACCACTTCTAGCCTTGTCCGTAGGGGCGGTTATTATTCTGGGTGGAGCAAGCTACTCAGCTTACGCTTGGTATCAAAATCCGCAAAAAGTCGTTACCGATTCACTTTGGAGTTTGATAACTACCAAATCGGGTAGTGTTGTCGGAACGCTTTCGTTAGAAGTTGATGGGGGTTCAAAAATCTCAATTGATATTTCTGCAAAAAAGAATAGCGAGGCAAATTCTGGCGATTATCGCATTAAATTTACTAATGGCGAAAAATCTTACGCTTTTAGCGCCGGCAGCATCGTAAAAAATTCCGGAGACGTATATTTGAAAGTTGCGGATGCTGATAGTATTGTTAATGAACTAAAATCGACACTTGATTTATCTGATGACTCTGATTTGGTTGTAGCTATTGATAAATTTGTAAAAAAGGTCGATGGTACTTGGATCAAGATTACGAATAGTGAATTGAAAGAATATAGCGATGAAGTTTCAAAATCTCAGCAGTGTTTGACTGACGCTGTAAAGAAATACGAAAACGATAAAACTGCTATTTCTGAAATTGAAACTTTATATAGCAAAAATCAGTTTGTTGTTATAGATAAAGAGCTTGGTCAAAAAGACGGCAACTTTGGTTATAGCGTAAAGGTTGATGAAAAATTAGTTAAATCTTTTGCAGAAGGTCTACAAAATACAGCCATCTACAAGAACCTACATGAATGTGATGATACTTATACTATCGATCCGTCTGAAATTACAGACAAGATGGAAGTTTCTGACGATTCAAAGACCACGGGTAGTTTGAACTTGTGGATTAATTCATGGTCTCACAAGATAGCGCGAATTGAAGCTGAAGCAAAGAGTGAAACTTCAACTATAAAATCTGCGTTTGATATTAAATACGAAGAAACATTAATCGCCGATCCTTCTTCACCGATGTCGATCAAGGAATTAAAGACGAACATCGATGATTTAATGTCGGCTTATCAAGATTTTGTATATGAATATTCATACAGTGATGATAGTTATGATTTTGATTACGAGTACAATTACGACTTAGAAAACTAATTAATTTATTCTCGGCGTTAAATATGAGAGATTTAACGCCGGGTTTTTATAAAAACATCAGTGATTTACACTTGCAGTTAGCGATATTTTGGTATAGAATAGTCTAAGTTTATGGCTTATGGGGCGTTAGCTCAGTTGGCTAGAGCACCTGCTTTGCAAGCAGGGGGTCCGGGGTTCGAGTCCCCGACGCTCCACCATATGGGGTGAACCAGGTTTCGGTCTGGAACACTCCACCATAAATTTTTTGACAATTTATTATTTTTTAATCTGTGGGCGGTTAGCTCAGGTGGTTAGAGCGCGTCACTGATAATGACGAGGTCGGAGGTTCAAGTCCCTCATCGCCCACCAGTTTAAAAAGTAATAAAAAGAAATCATCCTTCGGGATGATTTTTTGTTTATAGCATAGTAGACTATGGACACATATGAATATTATTTTTGTCGGGTTGTCTAATAAAATAAACTGCGAACCTCTCGACAGTTCGACGAAAACCGGTGTGTTGGTTGACGAGATCATCGATTGTCTTGAATGTAATTGCATAAAAGCCAATTTAATTAATTTTGCACCTATCGACAAAAACAATAAACTAAGATATCCAAACAACGCTGAAATCGAAGTGGGATTTCGTGAATTCGAGAAGCTATTAGTAATTAGTGATCGATATGTAATTGTTGGGCTAGGGGATATTGTCTGTAAATATTTAGACAATAAAGTTAATAATTTAGTTAAAATTAAACACCCGTCCTACATAGTAACTTACAAAAAACAGTTAAAAAATGACTATATCAGAGAGTCAGTATGTGAAATTGAAAAAATAGTGAAGAAAATCGGATAAATCTATTGCAAAAAATAAGTCAGGCTAGTATAGTTATTTGAAGTTAGCGAATGTTCAACATGAACCTCTGGCGATAAGCAATAAATAAGCAATCGTACGGGGTTTTATTTATTGCAAAAGTAACAACAAAAAGCCCTTTACGTCTGCGAGACTGAATGGTAAGATGGGAAAGTTCGAGTTCAGAAGAGGTGTACTAATCGTACGCGTAAATGTGAACTCGAGGTGAGAGCACAGCAATTTAATAATTTGGATGTAAAAGATAAAATTTTAAGATTGACGGCAGTAGAATTGAATAATAAATGGTTATTATCAACTACTAGTTAAGTCAATGCATAAAAAGGTACTCAAGAGCATACAATGGATGCCTAGACGTATATTACCGATGAAGGACGTGGAAGACTGCGAAAAGTCTCGGGGAGCTGTCAACAAGCTTTGATCCGGGAATATCCGAATGGGGAAACCCAATACGAGTTATTTCGTATTATCTAATTCTGAATACATAGGAATTTTGACGGGAACCGACTGAACTGAAACATCTTAGTAGGTCGAGGAATAGAGAATAAATAATGATTCCGGGAGTAGTGGCGAGCGAAACTGGATGAGCCCAAACCTTTTACGTTTTTGCCTGGTAATTTATTACTAGGTGAATAAGTTTTCAGACGAATACGTATAAGGGGTTGTGAGATTACACAAGAACAGGTCAGAGTACTAAAATTTATTTTAGTTCATCTGACCTCTGATCACGAACTGAAAATAGTGAGTAAGGTAAAAAATCAGCGTTGTTAGCGGAATAGTTTGAATGACTAACCAAAGAACGTGAAAGTCGTGTATGTTAAAACGACGCTGACCTTATATGTGTTTCCTCGAGTAGGACGGGGCACGAGAAACCCTGTTTGAATCCGGCAGGACCACCTGCCAAGGCTAAATATAATATACGATCGATAGTGAACTAGTACGGTGACGGAAAGGTGAAAAGAACCCCGGGAGGGGAGTGAAATAGATCCTGAAATTGTATGCTTACAATGTGTCGGAGCCCCTTCGGGGGTGACGGCGTGCTTTTTGTAGAACGATCCAGCGAGTTAATTTCATACGCAAGGTTAAGTCAAGTGACGGAGCCATAGTGAAAGCGAGCCTGAATAGGGCGAATAAGTGTATGGGATTAGACCCGAAACCAAGTGACCTAACCATGAGCAGGTTGAGGCGACAGTAACATGTCGTGAAGGACCGAACCGGTGTACGCAGCAAAGTGCTCGGATGACTTGTGGTTAGAGGTGAAATGCCAATCGAACTTGGAGATAGCTGGTTCTCCTCGAAATAGCTTTAGGGCTAGCGTCATGTAATAGCAAGCGGGGGTAGAGCTCTGTAAAGGACTGGGGTCCGCAAGGATACCCACCCTTAACAAACTACGAATACCGCTTTGCCTTATCATGGCAGTCAGAACGTCGGGGCTAAGCTCGACGCTCAAAAGGGAAACAGCCCAGACCATCGTCTAAGGTCCCTAAATATATACTAAGTGGGA
>CAZNQY010000052.1:0-4057 GCA_964575635.1 uncultured Saccharimonas sp. (SeqCode)
CCAACACGCCGCTTCCGCCTTCAGCCCGATCAAAGCCAACACCGCGTCGTTTTTGACGGCCGGTTCCCGCTATAACCCGGCGCTGGATGCCATGCAAAAAATAGCGGCTGCTTCCGGCAAAGCCGAGCAGATCAATTCCGACAACTACCAAATGATGTTGGCGTGGGCCAATAACCTGTTTGCGGAAGTACTCTGACTAACAGTCGGTAAACCGATCCCAGTTCCTCGCTGGTCTAGCAGGGTCTGCCAAAATTGGCAGGCCCGGTTTTTTTTGCGACGGCAAAAAGGGCTATGTGCATTTAATGGTTGGGAATGATCTCAAGACGCGTTAAAGCCGCAGTAACCGGTTAAAGCAGGCTCGGTTGAAATCGTTGAGAATTTGGCGTCAATAACTTTCCTAGGATTGGTTGGAATTTTCGGTCGTTAGGCTCCTGCCGGCCATTTGCGACATTCAACGAGTAAAAATCTTAGATTCTGAGCGGCAGGTTTGGGTTGCCATGCTGACATAGGTGCCCCAATGCGCCCCTTACAACTAAACAACTTGAATGCTGTCTCCAAGGCAGTCGCTGTGATTAACCATGAATGACAGCAGAGAAAATCAACCATCATCATATTGATTGATAGGTAATTCACGCCTTGGAAGATATTGGGTGCTAAAGTCTTCAATCTCAGCAGATGAAATAATGGTACCCAGCTTTTCATAACTTAGCCCATATGCAACAGACAAACGATCATACTCAGTTGTACTCAGACCATCAGCCCGTAGATTTGAAGGCATCCCTAGAGATAACGGTATAAGATGCAGCCATGAAGGTTCAAAGGCATTTAGTTTTTCAATTATATCTTTATAGAAGTGCATTCGACTTCCGCCGCCACATAAGAAAACCGGCAGCTTAATCCAGTTATCATTGTTGAGTGGCACTCTTTTTCTTCGAGTGTAAACTAACAACCTCTTTACACGATCTTTGTACTCATCAAAAAAGTCATGATCAATGGTCCGTGTCTGTTTAACATCAAAATTAACAAGATAATTGATACATGACTCAGGAATACGTTTTAGATTTAGGCTTGGCGATACAATGTCATCCAAAAAATGATTAATCGATGGGGTAATTATATCTGCTTCAGTTAGAATGTCTTTTAACCAATTAGCACGTCTTTTATGCAAACTAACAACGCCATTGAAAAAAACATCATTTGAGAAAAAACTAAAATTTGCTTGACCTGATTTCCGCTGGACTGAAAAAAAAGAAACATCGACAGTTCCAGCGCCAACATCAATCATAATTATAAATGGCCGATTTTTATCATCCCAAGACTCTGACTTAATGAATCCGAGCACTTGGGCACCAATCTCAGGAAAAACATTGACAGTATCAGGATGAGTTTTAAGTTCACCCGCATATTTGAAATTGGTCAATGCACGTAAAGTTGAAATCAAATAATTTTTTACTAAATCATAAGTTATTTCTTCTGATGAGTCGCCCGCAAGATTGATGGCTGCTAGTGCTATATGCCTAAATCTTTTATATAGATAACTATCTTCATAAGTTGCAGTGGCTATACCTAAATTTAAAGACCATATTATATCGACATTTCTATAGACTTCTGAATAATTCGAAAAAAGCCACCCACGGGCATGACGAATTAATAAGGCGAGATAAGCCACAGCATGGTAAATATCTTCATCGTTAGCGGATTGATTGAGCAAAGGAAGTTTCAAATCAGATAAACATTTACCTGTTTCATCAAGATTAAAACTGTCTTTCTCCAAAAAGACTCTGCTAGGATATATATATCTGTCGTTAACCCCGATATCAAAAAATGGAATTGCGTAGAAAACAGTCCTTTGAGGGTCGTGTATAATTATTTTGGAGTTTGAAGTTCCAAAATCGAGGCCAATAATTAGAACTCCTTCATCATTTTTGCTGTAGGATAAGTTGCCATTAATCCCTGAATCACTGGGTTTCAATCTAGAGTTACGGTTTTGAATGATAAAATCATCAGTGTTAGGGTAGACAGCGCCAGATATCTTCACTTGTATAGTTGGTTTACTATCTAAAGAAGAAGATGCATTAATGGCTTTAACCTTCTTATCATTTGATCCATAGCATGACAAATCAAGAGGAGGTTGACTAACATTGTTCTGGTGTGTATTTTTATTGGATTTAGTTTTATTCTTAGAGAGCCTATTTTTATTTATCTTTGAACTGTCTTTTTTTAGACCAATATCAGGCTTGCATTTTTTAGAGTTAATGTTACAAGTATTTTTGTCGCTACTTTTTATTTTAATAGATTCTTGTTTTATCTTTTCCCAGCTATCGACAGAATCTGAATTTTTATCCGGTTTATTAGGTGAGATCTTAGTCTTTATAATAGGTTCGACTTTGAAGTTCGCGCTCTCAACTCCAGCACTCTGCAATAAATATCCAAATGTACCATTTTTGTTATTGTTTTTTTTAGACATTTTGATAGCTCAAACTAAACTATTTAATACGAATAAGCCCGCTACTAACTAGTATTTTTTCATGCACTGGCTTTTCGGATTTACGTATTGAAAGCAATATCTCTTCAGCTCGAGCTCTATGTTTATTTAACTTCGCTTCTTGCAAACGAGCTCCCCTTTCTTTCCTTTCGTTTCTCATTCTCTTGATTCGCTCAATCCATTCCCTTTCCTTTTTCTCGAATTGAAGCTCAATATTTGTACGTTGAAAATTTAGTCTATCGCAGTTCTCCCGTGTCATAGTTCCTATATACGTTTGATATTTGTGCTCTAATGTGTCAATACATGTAGAAAACAATTCCTCTGCTTTAACGCCGTCAACTTCATTTCCCGCTGACAGCCAATCTTGGCCATCATGAGTCGCAGTATTTACAATTAATTCGCTGTCATCGGCATCTAATTCATCGCCTTCAAGTGAGAATACTTTGTATGAAAGTTGCTCAATGTCACGCAATGCAACTTTTACTGACCACCGTTCAACAGCAAAGACATAAACGCCAGGTGAAATATTGGGCATATCAACACCAGAAAGCTCAGCGGCAATTACAGAAAAATACTTTCTGACACCTTTACTCTTATAATACTCACTTATGTAGCGAATTAACGGGTGAAACTGCGATATTATTTCTTCTTTGGATTGCGACGCTACGACTCGATTCTCAAACAGAAATCGCATTTTGTCAGTAGCTTGGGCAATGCGCGTTTTACCTTGTAATTTTGAGCGCTGTAAAAACTCTCCAAATTCGAACCTAGCATCACCTGATAAATCAACTTTAAAAACCAGTCTTTCATTATCTAGACGCTCAAAGCGGCATCCAGGAAACTCATCATCAAAAAAATCCTTGACATAGTTATATATATCATTTCCGCTTACAAAGCGCTTTAACTCGCGGGCGGCCTTTACTTTGTTCTGTATGTAATCCCCATGAGCGACAAGATATGAGGCTTGTTCTTCAAGTTTTTGCTCTTGAAACTGTCGATTAGCAAAAGCTTGTGATGTTTGCTCAATTACATTTAACTCTTGTTTCTCGTTCAGATCATGGGAAAACAGATGATATGTCATTCTCCGAATTTCTTGCCCAAGAACGCTTTCGATGCTTCCTAAAGCAGATCTGAATATATCAAGTCGCTCTAACAGTCGCGTATAAACTCGATCATCAATAGTATTCTCATGAAAAATATTCCAAATATTGATTTTTTCTTCTTTCTGACCGATACGATCTATACGTCCGATTCGTTGCTCAATCCTTTGAGGGTTCCAAGGTAAATCATAGTTAATTAACAAACTACTAAATTGCAAGTCAACGCCTTCACTTACAACCTCAGAGGCGAGCAATAGTTTTGGCCCGTCAGGAGATTCGAATTCGGTAATAATTTGTTGCTTGTCCATCCCACCTTGGAGAATTATTCCCTGTACATTTTCCTCAGAAAATCTTTCACTCAAATAGGCTAATGTTTCCCGATAAAATGAAAATATAATTACTTTTTTATCAGGATATTTTGCCCAATATTTGCGCAAGTTCTTCATCAACCAGCTAAACTTGCTATCATTAA
>CAZNQY010000053.1:0-3884 GCA_964575635.1 uncultured Saccharimonas sp. (SeqCode)
AGGGGACATGAGTGGTTGAAGTGAATAAATTGATAAAAAAAGGTTGATTTTTTTTTGCAAGTTCAGAAATGGTATTACGGCATTCACGTCCCAAGTGACTAGTCAATGGTTTGCCGGCTAGATAATATATTTCCGGTAGAAATCGTTTACCAAAATTGTTATGAGTGAATAAAGACAAAAAAAGTCGTAAATAGGCAGGGCCTTGTCTAAGTAACAGCTTTAAATTCCATTGATCATCAGGAACTGATAATTTCTGAAAGCCAAAATTTATTTTTTTGAAGTCGGCGCCGGCCCAATCAGATATTGCGCAAGTTACATAATTATTTTTATTTAACGACTGTATGAAGCTATTGCATGAAAGCTTGCTTTCGGCTAGGTCTGGATAATTATCTCTGATGAAATGATTATGCGGCCAAAGGCCTGTTAAAAAAGACGTTAAGCTAGGAGCTGTACGCGCTAATGGTGTAATGCAATTTTCAAATAGCACACCTTGTTCGCAGAGTTTATCGATATTGGGTGTTAATTTCCTGTGATACGCAAGTCCTCCAAGTTTGTCGGCGCGTAAAGTGTCTACCCCTATAAGGATAATGTTGTTTTTAATGGGTGCTCGAGGCAAAACAGGGATTTTAGAAGTTCTAGCTTTATGAATAGGAAGTAAAGCGAGATAAAAGGTGAATGAGGCACAGACATACAAAGCCATTAATATCATGTCGTGTGAGAATGCCCAATATGCTAAAAATAAATATATGGGGGATAAAGTGCCAATCAACACTGCACAGAATATTGATATTCTAGTGGGATTTAGATTGCGCCAGAGAGGTGTAAGGCGAGAAAAACGAAATTGGCTGGATAATTGCAGGGATGCCGGGATGTAAAGGAGATTATGTGAAAATGCAAAAGAAGATGTAATGGTAAAAGATAATAATGAGGCGAGGAAACAGTTTGTCCATGTCAGTGAATTGGAATCGAAGAAAACTGATTCTGCGTATAGCATTAAAGGCCCGGGGGCTGAAACTATACTAATAACTATGAAAGACCAGGTTAGAATCCTAAAAAAAGCAAAAACTGCGTATGCGCGAAAGTGGTTTTCAATGGCCTTTTTTATTTTTGGGCCTGTTCGGCTATAACTATTGAAAGCAAATGTGGCTAATATGGTAGTGAGTAAAAAAGAAGTGGCAAATGGAGTAAAAAAAATTAAATAAAAAATATCGAACATGTTTAATAAAGATGTCGTAAATGTGGATTCTTGTTTTCAATATTTATTTTTTGTACGACTTTGAGTTCTTCTAATGCGAATTTCTTTATCAATGCGGAAATAAAGATCAAATGATAGAGTAAATCCCAATAAGAAACGCCCAGGAAGGCAGACCCTATCATGTATGCAAGTAAAGATGCTTTTATAGCCTTGCAATAATTAGAGACCCAGCTCAGTGCTGGATAACTCTTTGTAACAACGGGTAATCTAATTAGGCTAATGTAGCTGCCGAGCAGCATGGATAGCCAAATAAAAAAAGCGATAAAACCATGTTCAGAAAAAATTTCAACATAAGCACTATGCCAGTCACGTTGACTAACAAATATCCATCCTTCGAATCCTGCCCCCAAAAAAGGATGGCTTTTGGCATAATTCCAGCCATCAGTCCATACTTGAATTCTGGACATTGCGGATTCATCGGTTTCGTACGTATTAATGGTATCCATACGAGAGAACCATTCTTGCGGTAAATAAGGTATTAAAATGTATATGCCAAGTAAAGTTACAGGTATCAAAATTAATTTATATCTGCTATTCCAAAGCAGGTAACCTCCAGAGCCTACCAAAGCAAGTAGAGCGCCCCGTGACCATGATGAAATTGCGGAAGCAATACAAATCGGGATGGCAAATAGCAGAAATTTCTTGAATAGACTGTGGGTTGTTTCGGTAAATAGAAGTATAAGGAGTGGTATGGCTATAATGGTGGCTAACGCAAATTCATTATTACCTTCATATTGAGTCCCAGGCGGACCCCACACTCTGTGAGAGAATCCGTGAGCTATTGCAAAAATACCGCCTTTAAACGCTAAAAAGCCGAATGAACATCCGATTGTTGCAATTAAGCAATATAGTTTATATCGGGTGTTGATCATCGAAAGCGTGAAAAGAAAAGGGAGGTATATTTTGCTAACACTTTTGAGTTTTTCTAAAGCGGCATCTGGTACCGTCGCAAATATCGTGGTTAATACAAAATAGCACCATAAAATAATGAAAAATTTTACCCGCCAGTCAAAAAATATGGATTGTTTGTCTTTTTCTTTTAAATAGAGGCCAAAACTAATTAAAAAAAGAATGAAATAAACAGGAAGTGACCGCACAAAACCCCATGCGAAGGCATGGGGATTCATATAGCCAAAGATGGCTAGCGCTAATACAGAATGCCATGGGGTTTTTATTGAATCAAATATCAAGTAAATTAAAAAAAGCAAAACTATTATGTCACGCATGAGCCATTTTTATGAAGTTTAAAGACGCATTGTTGTTGCTTATTTAAAGTAACCGGCTATTTCTCCCAAGGTTGAGAAAAATCGCATGAGGTAAAACCTTAATCTATTCATATCAAACGATACAAGAATGTTACATAAAATTAACAGCAGTTTTTTGTAAAGATAAAGCGGGGCATGGTTGGCTTTATCTTGTCGTGAGGCGGTAAATGATCTATTGCGTTGAAAGCTTAAAGTGAGCAGATAAATTAATTTCAACCTATTCTTATCTACATAATGGAGTTGCTTAATATCAGGTGAATAATAAATTTTCTCGCCGGCATTTACCGCACGATAAAAAAAGTCAGTATCTTCGCTACCTACTAAATTATGTCCGGTTGGCCCTAGAGATTCCGAAAATCCTCCTATTCTATCGAACACTTCTTTATTGACAATTATATTTCCTCCACTTGGAAGTGATTCGCATTCATCGGGTATTAGTAATGGAGTGTCCCCCAAGTCAAATACAGGGATAGGCAGAGGATAAATACGATATTTGTCTTCAGAAAAAATCCATGAAGGCTCGTCCCCTTGCCAATCCGGAAAAATCCTGCCGCAAAAAATAGATATATTGGGTTGCTTTACTATTGCATTAACGACGGATTCAAAGAAATCAGGCGCGACTGTTTGATCGTCGTCGATGAAGCAAATAAAGCCATCGTTTATTAAATTTAAAGCCTTGTTTAAAGCATAAGATTTTCCGGGACGTGGCTCAGGCTCGACGTTCAGAAAAATGCACTTATTGGCATGAGAAGCTTGTTTGAACTTTTCCAGCTCAACGATCGTATTATCGGTGCATGCATTTGCAATGACTAGTAACCTTATATTTATTTGGTTTGGAATCGTGGCTGAATAGATGGATTTTATTGCATTCAATAATAGATTGATTCTATTGTGAGTGCATATTACAACATTCAATTGCATGTCTGTCATGAGTTCAATCTAAAAATAATCTGCTATAAATATTACAGAGTCTTATATGAGACTCGTTGATGAACCACTCTGATGTTGATAGTTTGTAAGACTGATTGGATGTTTCGTATCCACAAGCTGAAAGCGTCGTTCCTGCAATTGCTTCAAACAGCTTGATCTGTTTTTTATTGAACTTGCTCTTCCATTTATGCGTGTTATTCGATTGTAGAGGCTGAGTCAATAAAGGAGTTTTGCCCGTCTCACTGGATTTTTTAAAGTTTATCAGTGAGTCACTATATTCGATATTCAAAAAATGGCATAACTCTCGAAAAATTTCTTGCGGTGACGTTAGTAAGGATTCGTATTTTAGTTCAAAATAAATATTCGGGTTTCTTTTGCCAAATTCTAAGCCCGAAGTGACGTACTTATTCCAAATATAAGCTGCATGGTAAATA
>CAZNQY010000054.1:0-3854 GCA_964575635.1 uncultured Saccharimonas sp. (SeqCode)
CATCGGACAAGCGTCGGCGGCTTTTTTGTTCTCTTCCAGATACTCCAGTCCGACTTCGGCAACCACAACTAGGCCTTTTTGGACGCCATTAATTAGGTCTGCTTTGCCGTCGCTATCATTAATTTTCCAACAATTCGGCGAATACATTGCGCAAGACCCGCAGCCAATGCAGTTTTTTCTTTGCTGAGAAATAATAAATTTATTCGCAGCCATTTATTCTCCGTAATTATAATCTTGAACGTTAGTTTTTTCGGTCACGATATAGAACAAATCATTTCGTCTGACTTTTTCGTCAACTTTGATAGAGATCAAACTCTTTTGTGGCGCAACATCGACTGACACATCATTAATTCGGATATCATTTGCAATTCCAAAGACTACACCAGTTTTTTCGCCCGTGAACAAGATTTTTTCGCCTTTTTTCAATTCGCCAGCTTCGAGTGAAATTTCGGCAACGCCCAACTTTGACAAATAATTAGTTACCTTACCTTTGAAAGTCTTTTCTTCGGTTGCCGCTGATCCGTAAATACTTGAATACTCACCCACTTCTTTGCCTAAAAAGAAATTTCCATGTGACAATTTGCGGTTAAAGACAGTTTCTAGATCTTTGAAATATCCGTCAATCTTCTCTTTTGTATAAGTACCTTCTTGAATATCCTTTAGGGCCTTTTTATAAGTCGAGACCACGGTATAAACATATTCTGGCGCTCGTCCACGACCTTCGATCTTAAGTACCGACGCCCCAGCGTCAACAAATTTATCCAGGAAATCAATCGTACAAATATCAGCCGCCGACATAATATATTGATTGTCCACGACTAATTCTTTGCCAGTGCTCATATCCGTTACTTTGTAAGCGTGACGACAGTTTTGCAAACATGCACCGCGGTTTGCTGAAGCGTTTTGTGTATACAAACTCATCCAACAGCGACCAGATTGCGCTACACATAGTGCGCCGTGACCAAAGACTTCGATCTCCATCAAGCGGCCTTCGTTACCCATCAAGTTTTCTTCGACAATCTTGTTGTGAATCGCCTTGATCTGATCAAGCGTTAATTCGCGCGCCAAAACCGCCCGATTTGTCATCTTTGAAAAGAACTTAACAGCCTCGTAATTCGATATCGAGAATTGAATCGTTGCATGAACTGGCATACCAATTTCGTTGCAATAATTCATCGCCGCAAAGTCGAATGCAATAATCGCATCAACGCCGTATTCTTTCGCTGCATCAATCATTTTGCGAACAAGTACCATATCGTGGTCAAACAAAAGAGTGTTCACGACCAAATAAGTCAGAACGTCTGCCGCTTTTGCTCGCTTCACAATCTCGCCCATATCTTCGATCGTAAAGTTTGCCGAAGCTCGTGCCCGCATATTAAGTTGTGTTACACCAAAGTACACTGAATCCGCGCCAGCTTTAATCGCCGCCTCTAATGATTCAAAGCTCCCAGCCGGAGCCATAATTTCAATAAGTTTCTTTGTCATAGGATATATATTATAACATCAAACACACAACCATCACAATCGATATAAAGATACTAGAGCGAAGTCCCACCCCACTCCACAACCGTAAATCCACGGCGTTCGAATGGACTAATTTTTTGCGAGGCGACATTAATTTCCTTTTCCAATTTTTTGGTCACCATAAATACCCGCAGTATCGAATCTGGTTTTGGAGTGACGTTCAAAACAACTCTATCGTCATACTCAACTTTTGTCGCAAAGTGAATCAAATTATATTTATTGTCCTGCATTTTTGGCACCCAATAGACTATAAAGTCATTGTATTCGGAAGGAGCTAATCCTAAATTAACCAAAGTAGTCTGCAGAAATTTCAAAGTATCAGAACCGCGCACCACAAAGCCGGTCGTCATGTCATAGTTAGGCTTCATAATACCTTCCCAAAACAAATAGCTATATTCCCCGCCATTTTTCAAATCCGTAATTTTTCCATCAGGATGAGCTATGACACTCCAGCCGTTTTCATAATTTGGATATGTAAAACTCAATTTCCCATCGATAGATAACTTTACCTGCGTAAATTGATCAGATAGAGGATAAAGATAAATCACTGGTTTATCTAGTCGCATATGTTCAGGCGGTAAATTTTTAACTGTCTCACCCGTACACAAGAAATCCAATCCCAAATAATTCGGAATCGCCCCAGCTCTAGTTAAAAAAATCAGCGAAACAATCGCCGCCAATATAGAAACTATAACAATTTGCTGTTTTTTAGTTATTAAACCTTTGATATTTTCTGGACTTTTTTTATGTTTTTTATTCATATGAAATCTCCAATGATTTTAAGTATAAAGCTTGTTGTAACTAATAGGAAATTAGAATAACAACAAAAGGCCATAACTTGATTTAAATAGATAATAGTTATAATACTTTTTGTATTTTCGGCATATCATTATCCGAATAACAAATATCGCTCTTTGGAGTTAGATTGTTTTCACGACACAATTCAAAATATTTATCATCGCAAGATAATTTTGAAGCATTTGAAATAGATAAACCACTACTTTCTATCTGATTGATCATATCGGCTTCATTTGCATTGTCTTTTAATTCAAACTCAAGCATTAAGCCATAAGGAAACTCATCTAGTGTGATCTTGGAATATTCTGAGTCAAAATTATGGCGTATTCTTTCATAACTCGATATTCTAGGACATTTTAATACATGCTCCAATATTCTTTCTAGATTATCGGCATCCTCAGGATAAACACGGCTTTCAATTTCTTCTTCTCGCCGAATATTTTCACCCATGAACTCTGGAATGCGTCTCTTCCATGTCAGCAAGCAAAAGGATTCTTGACTACAATCCGCAGGTTTCAATCCAAACCTATCATCATCAATAACTTTTGAAGTTCTAAGCCGTAGTCTACCGTCAATAGCAGCGTCATAAAACGACAATACTGGATTTGGATTATCATACATAACAGTTAATTCACGCGCTGAAAAAACATAGTTATGTTTCGATAATATATTTTTAATATCGTTAAAGTCTTCTATTCCGAAAAAATATCTTACTTCACATTCCATAGTATTTTATATAATAACACGATTAACTAAAGTACTTTCTCAAAAAATACTTCAACCTAGAAAGACATCCTTCAATTCAATACGAGAAGGTCAGAACACTCCTCCCTCCAATTGCTCATTGAGATAATTGTAACGTCATGAAAAGTTTTTTAATTCATCGTTAACTCATATGCCAATAATTCACTCTGTTCAAGAACTTTGTCAGCTTCGATCCTGGCGAGATCTGGCGGATAACCGTATCTCATTAATATTTTTTTAACCGTTAGACGAAGTTTTGCCCTGACGTCTTCTCTTTTTTCCCAATCCACAGTCGCATTTTTACGGATAATATCAACTATTGTATGAATCAACTCTTTCATTTTATAATCTTCGAGAAATTTTGTTGAATCGTTTCCTGCTAAAACAGAATAGAAAGCGTATTCCTCTGGACTCAACCCAATATCTTCTGCTTTTTTATCTTCTAATTTCATTTCACGAGCAATTTCAGAAAGCTCTTGAATCACCTGAGCTGTGTCTATTTGATTATTATGATATCTTTTTATGACACTCTCAAGCATTTCACTAAACTTTTTTCCTTGTGTCATATTTTTTCTTTTTCGCAATTTAACTTCGTCATTAATAAGCTTACGAAGAAGTTCAAAGGCAATATTTTTTTGCTCCATATTTTTCACTTCTAGCAAAAATTCTTCAGACAAAATATCAAGAGTTGGAGTTTTTATTCCCGCAGCTTCAAATATATCCACAACTCCATCGCTCGACAAAGCTTCATCTAAAATCTGCCTGACTGCCGTTTCAATTTGCCTATC
>CAZNQY010000055.1:0-3693 GCA_964575635.1 uncultured Saccharimonas sp. (SeqCode)
GGCGACTACCGTTACCACCGGTTCCGCCAGCATCGCCAGCGCGAACTTGCCGGCCAACTCTTCCGGCACTTGCGCCTTTACGGTCAGCAAGGTAGTCAAAACCGGTTACAGCTACGACGGCAGCGGCCAAGTCGGCGCTAGTTTCAGTTGGTAGTTGATTACGAATTGGAATGAAAAGGCGCTGGGTAAGGCGCCTTTTTATTTAGGGCAGCGCATCAGAGTTTTCCGATCAGACCCGCAACTGATTTCAATTGGTAGTCGGCGGTGCATTCTTCGCTATGATTGCGTCAGCGGAGAACGAGGTTTTTGTAGCTGTAAACTGACGCAAATGCCCCGTTGCGGAATTAGCTTTATCGAATTTGTATAGCAGGAATCGGACGGTAAGCGATCTTTCAAACTATTCATCCTACACGATCCGAAGCTCCGCTGTCTGCCACACTCTTGAGCAAGCGCCACTAGACAGGAACAAGAGTTGTATTTTTAGAAATGATGCTATATATTCTGAACATGCTTAGGTGACTAGGAGTATCTCCAGTCATATAGCCTGAGCCTCTACCCGCGTTTACTAGATTTACTTGCCCCAATCGGTGTCACGTCGATTGAGGGCAAGCTAAAATTGGTCGATACAAGACGCCGATTTCACATTTTCCCGCATTTTTTCTAAATTGAAAACGTATCTTTCTCTTCAGGAAGCCTTCGATTTTGCATTCCATAATAGGTTTTCGTTTAACGATTTTATAAATTTGAATGTCGAGCAGGAGTGCCAAAAACTAGGTCCAAAGATATTTAATCCATCGCCAAAATTCAAAAAATATCTTCAATTTCTCAATAAATATATATTTGATTACGCAAAAATAAATGAGAATGTCGTATATTCTTACAGGCAAGATAAGAGCCCATTTGATGCCGTAGCAAAACACGCAGAAAACAAATATTTTTTTCAAACAGATATTAAAGATTTTTTCTCCAGCATCAATGCTAATGATGTTGAGATGGTTTTTGATAAAAACCTAAATTCCACATCCATTTCTGACATTCAAGATTATAAAAATCAACTATTACGGTTGATAACCATTCAGGGTCGCTTACCCATCGGCTTCCCTACGTCTCCAAATATTAGTAATACATGTCTATTTCCCTTCGACAATGAACTCGAAGTTTTTTGCATAGATCAAGGAATAACATACACTCGCTACTCTGACGATATTATTTTGTCAACAAATGATAAAGCTATACTAGTGCCAGCTAAAGATTTTATTGTTAACAAGCTTAAATTATTTTATGGCGAACGAATAGCGATCAATCATAAAAAAACCAAGTTCACCCATAAAGGGGGGAAAATAAAATTACTTGGATTGGTTATCTTGCCATCTGGAAAAGTTAGCGTTGATATGAAGATGAAAAGCCATCTAGAGATACTTCTTTATTTTTACATTAATGACAGGGAAAAGTACGTAGATTATCTTAAGAATAACTATGACGGAGACCCGGCTAAAATATCCGGACAGTTAAACTATATCAATGCAATTGATAACTCTTATCTGGATAAGCTGAGAAAAAAATATGGCAACTTTATTGTTGATATTTTTTATCACCAGGCAATCAAATAGCAATGATTTTTAGCTGCACAATAAATAACGTACAACACATAAAAGAACTTTCGTTTTTTGCGGAGCTTAGCAATCAGGTTCTGTGTATTGTTGGGAAAAATGGAACTGGAAAAACTACGTTAATCAGGGCGATAAAAAACCTAAGTGTGACCGATACTTTTGCAAAAACTGCTGCACCTTATATTTTTAGCGTTGACAGTCAAATATCTTATCAATACAACGATAAACATTATGTCTTTCGATACAACGAAAAACTAAGAACAATTGATACAAGAGATATTATTGATAAAGATGTCAAAAATAATATTTATGTTGAACTGCCAATTCCGCATGGAGAAAGATTTGGTAATTTTCAAAGATTAGGTGATATTGATGGAGATCTAAGGAGAAAAATCGCGCTAAAAGAATACAAAACACCTAATGAGTTAATTGCATTTCTGTCTGAAATTTACCAGACAAACCGATTTAACAATCTAAAAGAAATTTCCATTAAAAAATCAAAATATTATTTTATCTTAAGGGAAGGAAATTTTTACATACGCGAAGATTATCTAAGCTCGGGGGAGCATTTTGTTATCAATCTATACAAGATGATTCAGCGTAGATGTAAATTAATTTTTATTGACGAGATAGATATATCCCTAGACGCTTCCGCGCAAGTAAATTTACTTAACGAATTGCGAAAGTTTTGTGGGGAATATGAAGTTAACATAGTATTCACAACACATTCTCTTGCCCTCATGAAGAAATTGAATGACTCCGAGCTCTACTATATGGAGCGTAGTAGCAACGGAATTGTGGCTATCAGAGAAGCGTCGTATAATTATGTCAAGAGTTTGCTTTTTGGATTTAAAGGATGGGATAGATATATTCTCACCGAAGATGAAATGCTTCAAAAATACATTGAACACTTAATTTCTCATGAAAATATTCAAACGTTTTATTCGTACAAAATAATTCATGTTGGTGGTCATGACAGAGTGGTGAGTTTGATGGATAGAAACTCAATAGATGAATTTCTTTCTGAGCAAGAAAATGTTATTACCGTGCTTGATGGAGATCAAAAATACAACCAAAAATATCGAGACAATGAAAAAATTGTATTCATTCCCTTTTTAAGCGTTGAAAAGCAATTATTTGAGAACTTTACTAACAAAGAACTCCCTGAAACCTGTATTTTTACCAAGACACCAGAAACTCCAAAAGAGTTATATAGCAGCATACGACAAAAATCCTATATGTCCGACGCGGAAATATTTTTATTCATTAACTGCCAAAAACAAACCGAAGTTAATGCTTTTGCTCGGATCTTATCCAATTTTCTTAACCCACAAGTGTAGCGAATTCTGCACGGATCCCAATCCTACCGTACGCAACAAATGCAAGGGGAAGTAACGCGAAACAATCGCAACTGAAAGCCAACCAAGCCGGGTAGGGTGGGCACGCTTTTTGTGCCCACGCGGGTTGCAATGGTGGGCAAATTTGCCCACCCTACATATTTGAATTGGGAGCATGCCCAATCCTCCGCTAGCCGCTCAATCCCTCACCCAATTCTCCACCAACCGGCTCGGTATGTGCGGCGACTCGCTGGATTGCGGGTAGCTTTGGCCGCTCGTTACTCGATAAATCACGCGCAGCATGTCGGCCAGCAAAAGCCAGGTGATCAGCATGAACAGGCAGGTCAAGCCGGCGTTCAGGTAGTCGTTGAAAATCAATTGCGGCGCATTTTTCAGTTGCGCCGCCGGCAGCGTGCCGCTGGCAATTTTCGTGGACAAATCGGCGGCATGCGCCAGAAATCCGATGCGTAAATCCTCGGCGAACAGTTTCTGCCAGGCGGCGGTGCTGGTGACGATAATCAGCCAGGACAAGGGCAGGGCGGTGACCCAGACGTACTTCAATTTGCCGGATTTGACCAGAATCGTCGTCGCCACGCACAGCGCGATTGCCGCCAACATTTGGTTGGCGATGCCGAATAAGGGCCACAGGCTGTTGATGCCGCCCAACGGGTCGATTGCGCCCATGTACAGGAAGTAACCCCAGGCGCCGACCACGGCGGCGCTGGTCAGTACGATGCTGGCATAAC
>CAZNQY010000056.1:0-3669 GCA_964575635.1 uncultured Saccharimonas sp. (SeqCode)
TGTTAAAACTTTATAAGTATAATCTTTTAGTTCATTGAATGCTTCATTTTGCAATAATCCTTCTCTGCTTGATAATTCTTGGAAAATATCTCCTTGCTGGTCAAATATTTCAATGAATCCAAAAAAATTAACATTTGAATGAGGCTGTAAGTAAGATCTTCTCCTTACAGATGCGTCAAGCCCTAGCCAATCGTTATCTTTTTCTGCGTAAGGTAAAACTCTAAATCCATTTCGGTAAAGCCGAACTCCACCATAATCTTCTGCATTATTCCTTATATATGATTCAATTTGTTTAGGTATTAAATTAACATTGTATATATAGTAAAATGCCTTTATGTGGATTCCTTTTAATGAGTTAAATGGCTTATAATCTTCGTTCCTCCTATTTTTCCCAATTTCATATATATTATCTTCAATATCAACTTTACTACTCTTAATACTGTAAAAACCATCGCCTTTATCATCAACATATCCTTCTATCTCTGCAAGAGCATGTTCAAAAAAACCGTTTCTTTCATCAATTATCGGAATATTAGACTCAAAAGAACCTTTGTAGTAATTAGCTTTAAACCCCGGATCGTTATCACTTTTTATATTCTTTTTAGACAAAGGAAATGGTTGAAGTATTTCAGAAACATATCTGAAAGAACGAATAATTGCGCTTTCAGTCCAAGCATCGCGAAGGTCATCAATAATTATAGTAGTCCCTTCTTCTCTTTCTTTTGCTACTTTTTCAATCTTATTAGAAATAAGATTGATATCTTGATCAATCCCATAATGAGCCCAGTTTATAATGATCCTTATTGCATTTTCTTCGTCTCTAGTTTGACTAATAATGGTCAAAACATTACCTAATCGATGTGTGGCAAAACGACCAATTCCTTTTTGACCTGCTCTTGTTCTCTGATATTTAAGCGATTTAGGGTGGTGAATTTTGTCACTTGATGATATTTTCATAAACCCCAAAACTAATTGTTCGCGACTCATTCCCATTCCATCATCGATAATTGAAAGCCGACCTCCTTTTTTTTCAGAATTTTCAAAGTAAAGATTTACTTGGGTAGCATCTGCATCATACGCATTTTTAACAAGTTCTGCTACCGCTGTTTCGTGACGACCAACAAGTTCTTTCCCCAAGCGGTTTATAATACCAGCATCCACTGAAAAACGCACTAAATTTTCATCTAAACTTGCTATTTCATTAGATAATGAAAGGATTAAGTTATTATCAGAGTTTTCTTTCGATAATTCCTCTGATAACTGCTTTTTTAAAGATAAAATCTTGGATTCACGATCAGCCATATAGGAACTTATTAATGATGCATTTCAAAAATATCGGCATTTAAATTGATTTATATATTTTAATCGTTCTCATTCATTACGTGATTGAAGAGTCCAATATCCACCTTTAGCACCACCTTCACGCTTGAGCAAGTTGTCGGCTTGTAACTTTTGGATATTTCGTTCGACAGAACGCTCAGTAATTCCAATGATAGAGGCTATTTCGGGTATTGTTATGTATTTATTATCAGCAATAAGCTCTAATATTTTCCCCGACGTTTTCCCCGACGTTTTCCCCGACGCGTCGGAGAAAAGTTTTTTGGAAGTGTCGGGGATAAAGTTCTTTTTAATAAATGCTATTCGAAATGCCATACCCGGCTCCTTCCAATCTAACTCTATTTCGGGATAATTCTGTAGCTCGTCGGCAATAATCCGAAGACCGTTTCCCCATTGCTCGATAATTCCTATGCGTTTGAATACTGGAGCCAGAATTTTATTCCGAATATCGGATTGACCTGCATTCATTTCGTCAAAGTCCACTGTGGGCGGTAGTTTCCCCGGGCTGGTTATTTCAATTTTATCGTCGAATATGGCTATTTTAATGTCCTTACCAGTGAGGGCATAGTCGCGATGGATTACTGCATTACGGATTGCCTCCCTAATTGCAATTACAGGATATTCCCAACGATCGTTTCGGTAAACCCCTGTGTAATCGGTTGAACCCTGTGAAATATGGCGTAACACAAATTGATAGGCTTGCTCGGGTTGCTCGGCAATATTTACATCGATTGTTTTTTGATCGATAAAATTACCAGGAACAACACCCTTAAATCTGGCGCATTCTATTTTAGCATAGGGGAATAACTGTTTTCGCAAATCATCGTCGGATAGTAGTACAAGCGCGTTGGTTGGAAAGCGAGTGCCCTGCTCCTCGTTATACAATTCGAGTTTGCTCAAACCCAGTAGAGAAAGGGCTTCGCCAGTTTTCTGCAAAAAGAGTTGATCGAATGATGTGATGTTGAGATTCTCGAATGTTTTTATGTATGAAAGTTCACTATCGAAAGACCTATTCTGTTTTTGACGTTCGAGCCCCGCAATAATCTCAGGGGTAGCCTGGCGATTAGTTGAACCAACGCGAATGTAAGTGCTTTCGGCAATTGCCCTGTTTTTTATATGGTATGGAGGGTTGCTCCCCTTGTAAATATGAACTTTGATAAGGTGTTTATCTTCGTGAGAGAAAAAGGTTATCTCTGGCAAAATAACTGGTTCGCAGGAGTCGTGAATGATATTGCTGATTTTTTCTTCAAGGTCGATGCGTTCGCTTTCGTTTACCCCAACAATTACACGGGGGTTATTTTTAACCCCAATAAACAGTTCACCTCCAGCGTCGTTAGCAAATGCCATGATGGTTTTAGCAAGGTCGGCGTTGGTGGGCAAGGTCTCTTTAAACTCCAGCCGACGACCCTCGGGTTGCTTTAGTATTTCAAACAGTTTTGACATTAAAACAGATTACTAGACTATAAAAGTATTAAAAAAAGTTTGTTTAATGTGTTTGAGAAAATTTTTACGAGACAAAAATTTAAAAAGAAGCCGTAAATCGTAAAAAAAATTATATTCTAAACAATTGATTTAAAACCTTTTATCCTTGGCCGATTCGCCAAAGGCGATGAGGTTGAATTGCTCGCGGAGGCGGCTGCGGAGGCGTGAGCCGTATAACTCTTCGATTTCGGTGCTGTTGAGGTTTGTGGTGAGGTGGGTTGCCATTTGGTGCGAAACAAATAGATCGTAGCGTGAGAGTAGTATTTCGGCCATTACGTTGCAGTCGTTGCCGTAATACTTTAGGCTGTTTTCGGTTCCTAAATCGTCGAAACACCAACCGACGGGAGCGCCACGCTTGAACGATTGGTTGCTATACCGATGGATAACGGCGTATCCCTCCTGGATGAACTCGAAACTGATATTCCGGCAGGCTTTTATGCTGTACCGCTCGTTGGTTTTTAAGAAAAATCGAAGGATGTTCATCAGGGATGTTTTGCCACAACCAATAGGCCCAGAGAGCAAAATTCCTTTTCGGAATGATATATTATGCTTCTCGGCCTCGGCGCTGTCCTTGAGAAAATAGACCAGCAGCTTGTATATGATCTCGTAATCCTCGGCGTAGACCTTGAAGCCGGGGTGATACAACTTTTGCCCTGTAGATTCGATAAACGCGAGACAATGGGTGAAATCGAAGATTGTGCTCATACCCCGTAATGTGTTAATTTAACAATGAGACAATTTGAAAATTAAAGTGGCTCTCCATAGTTCTTGGATTGGTTAAGGTTGGTTGGATTGCTGCCTGAAGGTTTTGGCCTTGGAGCGAATTTGGGAATGTTGAGAATCCAGTTC
>CAZNQY010000057.1:0-3585 GCA_964575635.1 uncultured Saccharimonas sp. (SeqCode)
CTGAGGCTATGCGCCTTGATGACTGCAGCTTTGAGAGTTTTTCACCAGCCTGTTAATAATTCTACTTTGCGGCGGAAATCGAGGATGTAGTCACCATAACGATTGATGTGATCTAATCGATATGGCGCCAGACTGGACAGAATCTCCTGATTAATCAACACTCCATCAGACTGTAATTTTTTCAACACTCGACTCATTCCAACTACATTATGTAGAATAACCAGGTTAGCAACGAGATGGTTATATTTGACGATCTTTTGTTGTTCATGACGAAGATTCTCAGCGATTTCCCCTTCACTGCCAAAGAACAATTTTTTTGCAAAACCGTTGAATTGTTCTGACTTATTGGTTTCTGATTGAATAAGTTGACGTAATTCGATATCTCCAACGTATTTAAGCAGAAACATCGTTCGGATGACTTTTCCCAACTCTTTGAAGGCAAAATACAGTTTGTTTTTGCGACTATAGGTTCCCAACCGCCGCAAAATGGCCGAAGCTGATATTTTTCCTAACTTGATCGACACGGTTACACGTAGCATGTCTGGCAAATGTGTTTCGATCATCTGCCAATCGATATCCCCTGTAAACAAACGATCAATGTGCTGATATTTATTGCCGCTGTCAGGTTTGTGGAATACCAAATCTTTGATGCCACGAATGCGAGGCATTAATTTAATTCCAAGAAGGTGTGATAGTGCAAAGACCGTGTAACTTTGAGCTTGGGTATCCCCATGTACAGTGTCCGGTCTAATATCGGAGGTGTTGGTCATCAGTCCATCCAATATGTGGGTGCCTTCATAGGTACCGCAAGATATGAAGTGACTGAATAGTGCAATAAATTTATCTGAAACGTGGTAGTAACCGATGCCACCGTACCCCCCGTACCGAATGTGAAACTCAGAAATCAGGTTTTGCTCGTAGAGATTCCATTTTGTGCCATCCGCGGATACGTGTTTTCCAGAACCCCAGTAATTTGGTAATTCAAATTGATTATATGCATTGATGACTTTGACGATGGCTTGTTCCAGGACATCTTCAGTGACATATTTGATATTTAACCATGCCACTTGTTTACGACTTATTCCTCGAATCGATCTTGCCGTTTGTGTAGGGCCTAAATTACAACCGTAACAGAATAAAGTGCTGATCACTCGGGGTCTCAGCTCATCAATGCGGCTTTCGGTGCCCATCAATGGTCTGAAGAGTTTATTCAACTGCAACCAGCGCTCGGTATCAATCAGTACATCCACGATACTAATGTTTTCCATATGCTCGGTAATCAACTGATCGATTTGACGAAGGCCAGATGGCTGTTCGATCGAGGGTGGTTTTTTCAACAGTAACCGGCCATCAACAATTTCTGCATAGGTATTTTTCGGGAATTCCGCGTCAACTGTCTCGGCAATTTCGTGCATTGCTAATTTCAACTTTTGAGAAAAAGTTGTTGGCTCGATTTCAATTCCCGTCACTATTCCATATTCCACCAATTCCTTTTTTAGCGTTTCGTCATCGACTAGTTGCTCGCGATAATCATCATAGCGTTCGCCGTGCTGGATGAATAAATCTCCCGATTTCAGCTCCTCGCGAATAGCATATAGGACTGCTAGCTCTAAATAGCGACGATTAATGGCGACTATATTTCCATTGCTGCGCTCACAAAAGACCAATTTTTTCCAGGCTGTGGATAACCAGCGAAAATCATTTTCATCATATCCATCCAAAGGCAATTGAATAATTTCATGACGATTATTACGCAAGCTCTGTAAGAGCTTTATCATCCTAATCAGGGTATCGTCTTCGCTAGAGCTTTGCGGATTAATAATTTCAATACAATTGAGTAATTGAGCACGCAGTGCCTTGTATGGCTGAAGCAAAAAAGGCAAATGATTACGGCCTGCATAAGCTAAGTGTTCATCGCAGATCGCTACTAGATCATCAACATCAGCAATCAAGGACGAACCGATTGCTTCGACACGTTGACGATCATCTCCATCAATCCGGTAAGCCAGCAAAATTTCTTTTAGCTGACTGACAAGGCGATCAGTCTGGTTCAGTTGCTCTTGTTGATATACCGCGAGCTTGGTACGGGCTTGATTATCCAGTTTCTGAAGCATACGGATCAGCATATCTGTCGCATCATCAAGTGTTTTTGCAAATTGCGAACGAATGTAAATGACTGCCAAGGCATAACGCTTGTGTGGCTTCAGCTCGGCCATCTCACTGGCGTCCAACGATCGGGCAACGTAACGATACTGTTTCAGTTTGGGTACTGGTATATCTGGCTTTGGCAATTGTTCGACTAACACTTGTAGTCGCCGTATATGCTGAAGAAATGAGCGGGTCTCCTTGTTGGTCGGTTTTTTCGGTTCGCGTTTCAATAAGTTCCAGGCACTGCCGATTTCACCGGTATTTACTTTGAATAAAGTATCGATCAGCGTTTTGACCTTTGGATCCAACTGGTTAGTAATACTTGCAAAATGTATCTCATGGATTTTTTCACGAGCTTGGATTGCTAAACGATCCAGTGTGGAAAAAGCGGGTAATTCATAACGATGATGAACTAGTTCCTCCAACATCACGTTGATAATATCGACGACCACATGTCTGGTGTCAGCGGCAGTCTCTGAAATATGCTCTAACCAAGCGCGGCCTTGATTATCCAGTGGACGGACATCCAAATAGCGTCGCAAGGCGGCGATCACCGGAATTCGCTTGGTAGATCTATCGAAACGAGTTAACTCCTCAAATTTTGGCGGTCTTGGATATCCAGTTTGAAAGAGGATATATTGACGGATTACTGGTGGTACATCCTTAATTTGAACGAAATACCCGAGGCGTTGAAAAAGCTTCAGGTATAGAAAGGCAGCGGTACGTGCCGTTGGGCGCTTGGCTATTTGGTCAATGAATTCAATCTCGGCCGATGTCAAGGTATATACATCCTGAATCTCTTGAGTAGTCGGATCGGCTTTCAGCCGAGGATAGGCCGTTTCATGTATCTGGGTCATGGTCAATTATTCCCATTGTTTGCCACTGACCGGATCACGGCAATAGGCCTCTAGGAAGCATTGACCTGCGTCGGCGAGTTGATGAAGTTCATC
Source organism: uncultured Saccharimonas sp. (SeqCode) (assembly GCA_964575635.1). GTDB lineage: Bacteria > Patescibacteriota > Saccharimonadia > Saccharimonadales > Saccharimonadaceae > UBA1547. Next base: position 3,099 of record CAZNQY010000057.1, read on the forward strand.
CAGTAAGGTATATAGACAATCATCCAGCACATCCTCGGTGGGTGTTGGCACCGAAATACGATAAAAGCATCCCTCGCGGTCTATCTGCTGCGCTTGAAAGCGGGTAAGGCAGCTTTGTGTAATGTTTCGTAGTGCTCGCGACTTACCATTTTCTTTCTTATTATTGAACGGTACCAATTGAATGGAGACTTCAATAATGCATACAGGTATTTCTGGAATAGCTGGTAATTTAGGGACTATTTTCTGCGAAGCTTTTATGGAAAGTGGCAATACCTTCTCTAATCCGCGCTCAAATCGGGCTTTGAGATCTTCATCAGCCCCGTCCAAATAGCGCATTGCCGTTTTTACGTCACGCCAACCCACGTAATTCATTAATTCGCGAATATCCCAGCCGCTCAATCTTGCCCAATTGGCAAAGCCACGTCGCAGCGAATGGCTGCTAAATACCTCTGAATTAGCAACGCCAGCTCGAAGGAACAGCTGACGT
>CAZNQY010000058.1:0-3573 GCA_964575635.1 uncultured Saccharimonas sp. (SeqCode)
AGAACTGCAAGTTCGACGCGATAGATTAATCCGGGGCCCGGGGGGGCCAGACAACCTGCGTATGTGCTACCAAGGCTCCCGTTCGGCCCATGCTGGACGGGAGCCTTTTCAAAATAGTTCAAAGTAAAAACTATTTTACAATGACAAATCGCAGAAAAGCAAACCTAATACCCGTTGACTTTGATTTGCATTTTCCTTTACGTGTTTATTTAATATATTGCAATTATCACTGACTATATAACCGCCCTAAATTACATATATAATTACCATTTAATATAACGAGATTACCTTTCTTTTTAATCAGCACGTCCCATTGCGGAGCATAGAAGTATGCCAGAATATTCACACGATGTTTTTGTATCGTACTTTTCTCAAGATCGTCAATATATTTCTAAATTTGTTTCTTATCTAACCAATTGCGGTTTAGATGTTTGGTGGGATCAGAAAATTGATGGCGGAGTACGTTGGGATAATAGTATTGAACAACACCTTGCCGGTTCATGCAAAGTGATTGCCTTCTTAACTAAAAGTGTTTTTGAACGTACCAATTATTATGTTGCGGCCGAGATGAAAAGAGCCATATCACAAAATAATTTATTTCCTATCATAATAGGCGATTTATCCTTACCCCTATTATATGAGGGTTATATCCTTGGCTTGCAAACTTTAAAATTCTCTAATTTTGACCATTTTTTATCTAGTAGCAACTTAGCTTCTATCCATTCCATGTTCATAAGTAATAACGCACTAGCGATAGAAGACAAATCTATTACCAATATTAGCTTAGACGATATTGAATCGTTACTTTCATCAGTTACTTTAAGAGAACTTTCATTGGCGTTAGCTATAGCAACTTTAGAAGGCTCCACTATATCAATAATAAATAGAGCTGCCGCCCAATTAGAACAAAAGATTATTAAATCAAGTGACGATGGCAATAAGACTTCAAATATTTCACAGCCTCCAAGTATACTGGCGCCACGTTCCTCTAGTTTCAACAATATAAATGCTGAAATATTTATGGATAAAATTTATAGGTATGCTGCTCAAGTAGAGTGTGTACGATTTAAAGATCCACAAAGAGGCTTTGACCTATTCTCTTATGCCTGGGATGAATTAGACCAATTTCACAATATACTAATTGAATGGCTTGATCACTTAGGCCATTCTCTCAATTCGGATGGCAGGTTACGTTTAGGCCTGAAAATCGGAGCATTAGCAAGTTCAAAATTTATACCTATTTTTGATGCTATAATCAAGCGATGGATTCTCGATGAACATCCAGCCTGCCGCGAAATTGCAGATATCTCGCTAGCAATAGCTAGTCGGGACAAAAATACTGAAGAAATTATTAGGAACATTATCAACGACTGGGCACATAGCGCAAATAGGGTTCACTTGAAGGCCGCGGTTAGATTAGCATGTGGTTACACTGGCATGCACCTTGGTGATGTGCCGATATCAACATTGAAAACAGTTGGGATGTCAAATAGCGCTGATTTTGAAGTATTGGCTACAATGCGCGACTCCGTGAAGTTTTTGTTAGAAAGCAGCCTAGAAAGTTCCGATAACAGCCTTCTTGACCTCGAAGCCTTAATTGAGAGCCTTTCATCTTGGGTAAATGAACCTGAAGAAGGAACTTGGAAAAGATTGCCAGTATGGCTGTTCCTCGATCTTATGGAACGATTACCGCTTAAGTCACCTGAAGGTGTTGCTGGCGTTTTATCTCTAGAGTCCTTGGTTGTCCATGATAAAATTCGCGAAGCCACCGCACGCGTTTTTGTAGCGGCACTGGCAGATTTTGGGGAGCAGGAATATTCTCCACGTAATACAGCTAGGAGCGTTATAAATGGATGGTTAGATAATTTTTGTAAATCTAGGCAGTCAAATGTCGATAAAAGTGCCTTTGATAACGACGTAATGTTAAGCTTTGTAAGAGCGGTATATACTATTTGTCCAACCCAACGAGACAAAGACAGGGTAGTTCATTTAATTAAAAGGTTTTATAGTAAAGAGCAATTATACGATTAGTAGCAACATGATTATATTTAACCTAAGCCGCTAACTATTAATTATATTCCTGGTGTCTATTCGGCTTATTTTAAGTCCATACTACATAGATATATTATAACTTTTTAATTTTTACTTTAAACAGCATCAATTAAAACCAAAGGAAAGGAGCATACTATGCAGTTAATTGAGGGGCCATTTGGTGATATCCCTGCGCATCAACCAGGAAAAGTTATCGTAGCCATAGGTCCTAGGGGGTCTGTTGCCCTTAATAACGGTACAATATTGACATGGGGGGAACGTAAATTTGGAAATTATAAATCATTTTATTCAGTAAATATTTCACCTCAAGATGTAAATATCGCATTTCAGGCTAATTCTGCTAACCATTCAGTGCGCTTCGATGTTTCGATAAATCTTAGAGCTAAATTACTAGATCCTGTGTCGGCAGTACATAATAATTTTAGTGATCTTGAGAGTATTTTTCGTAATCCGCTTCAAAATTTGGTTGTAAATTCATTAATACAATATGAGGTTTCAAATATCAATAAAGCAAGAGAAGCGGTCGCCTCCAGTTTCAATAAAATTGAAATTGATAGTGCAGTGTCGCTAATTGATTATAATTTTGATTTGCGTCCTGATGCGGAAGCCGAAAAGTTATTACGAACTATTGACGAGACATTTTTGAAGATATCCGCCAATGAATCTATCGAAAAACAATTAAAATCTCAACGTGAAGCTATAACCAAAAGACTTGCTTCTACCGATGAATTGAGGGCACATTGGATAGCCACTAGAGACAATATTTATCAAGAGGTATTGAATGATAAACTTGCTCAATCCGCAGCAGAGAAAGAACTTGAATTTGAAATATTGAAAGCGTTAATTCAAAATGGAATGGTCGAGCCACATGATTTCCACGAGCGTTTTCCTGACTTTTGTGCGAAGGTTTTTTCGATATTAACAAAGCCAGATGTTATTCAAATAGCTTCGCAAAATACTCAAAAAGCTACAAAGGTAGATAGTCAGCAAAACAACAATGAATCTAAAGGGAATTAACAGTGTTAGACTGGATAGCTCCATTTGGGATCGCAGAAATGATAAAAGCACTAACTATGGCGCTACCGAAATCAACCCGGCCCGTGGTGTTCTCTATCTTATTTGTATTATATATTATACTTTTTTTAAAATTATTTTTAGGACTATATTGTCGTCTTGATTATCTCATTGCCACCACTCTGAGAAAATATGGCTTTGCCCCAAGTATAGTGCAGCATTGGCTAGGAAGTTTACTTGAACGCGTCCCTGGCAAAGTAACATTAGCAGGTGTTGTATTTATTGTTATCACCTTGCTACACAGCCTTGCTCGGTACTCTTTAAAACCATCAGAGATTGGTGATTTCGCTGCTCTTTTCCAATTTTGGACAGTTACTTTACGCTTTTTTGGCGCACCAATGTCCATATAAATTATTTTCTGCCCTCCAATAAGAGAAAAAAAGAACTCCACCACCTTTCCTCTCTTCCTCCCGCTGCGCTAAACTGACCCCCACCACCACGGAGGCT
>CAZNQY010000059.1:0-3484 GCA_964575635.1 uncultured Saccharimonas sp. (SeqCode)
GTATAAGAGACAGGCTAAGATGAAATGACGAGAAGTGTAAGATATTATCAATTTTCTATATTTAGATAAAATTCTTTCAAAAATATGTCTATTAATTTCGGTTAAATGAAATTGAGTTGATTCGGACTGTCTGTTCTGGCTATCTCTTTTGTTGTATTAACATATATCAAATTGTTGTATGTATATATAACAATAATATTATATTAACAGATTACAAAGATGATTATTTGTTAAATGATGTTGCGTTGTGCGTTGTATGATGATATATTTATTATTATGAAGACTATTCCGACAATAAACCCGAGTTATGATTCTAAATTGACTAGCGTGCTATTTGATCTAGAACGTCTACGCTATCAAGATATAGAGGGCTCAACAGCACCCTGGCTATTTTTTGATCTTAAGGAAACAATGCATCTTCTCGAGAGTATTGCTTCAGCTCGAATTGAAGGTAATCGCACTACGCTAGTAAGTGCCGTCAACGACGTAATCGAGAATGAAAAAACAACAAAAAACGAATCGATTAAAGAGATCCGCAATATTAGAGATGGTATTAAATTCATCGAAGACAATATAAAGAACGAGGGTGGTATAACGCTGGGATTTATTAGAGAGTTACATAAGATAGCTGTTCAAGAGTTAAAAGACGACGGCAGTAAAACTCCTGGTAAATTTCGTACAGAGGAAGTCAAGATAAATAAAAGCGAGCTTGAGCTGCCTCTATTTACAGAAGTACCTGCTCTGATGCAAGATTTGGTTGATTATATAAATCAAAATAATGAGCCAAAACTTGATATTATCAAAACTGCAATAGCCCACCATCGCTTTACTGCGATCCACCCTTTTGATAATGGCAACGGAAGAACCGCAAGGCTATTAACTTATGCAATGTTGGCAAAGCAAAAGTTTGTAGATGATTACGGCATGAGGTTGTTAAATCCATCCTCTATATTTTGTATTGATCGACAAGATTACTATAATAAATTATCTATGGCGGATACTTACGACCAAAATGGGCTTGAAGATTGGTGTTTATATGTAGCGGAAGGTATTCAGAATGAAGTTGAGCGGGTAAGTATGCTGCTTGATAAAGATTTTGCAGTCAACAAACTTTTAACGCCAGCCCTTAAAAAGGCTTACGCTGATAAGTATATTAATGACGACGAATATGCAATTTTGCGAATAGCGATGGAGAAAGATGTTTTTCAAGCACAAGATATCAAACAGTTATTCGGTACGTCGGCGTCAGCTAGTACGCAGACTTCAAGAGTATTAGCTAATATGCGTGAAAAGAAACTGATCATGGTTCATCCTAAATATAAAAAGAAATACGTTATTCGTTTTTCTAATAACTATCTACTACGTGGTGTTTTAGATCAAATGAACGAAAACGGACTACTGCCGATTACCGATGAACCGAATGTTTTAACAGTGTCCTAATAAGATTAAATTCGTAACCATTTATCTTATAAGCTCTTCCTAAAACGCATCCATTATACCCAGCCATATTAAAATATCGACCATCTGGTCGATATTTTAATACTAGATAATCTATTTTTGATTGCTAATCCATTTTGTAATTTCATCAACATCAACCTTATTAAAATCAGTTGTATTAACAATCTTAATTTCACTATCGATATATAGAGGTTGATCTTCTTCGTTTTCAATACGTCTATTAAAATCTGCAATATAATCATCAATCGTACCGCTATCAAGATGGCCAGGATGACGATTTGTATTCTGGCGATCAAAATAACGTTTGGCTAGGACTTCGACTTCGGTTTGGCATACGATTTGGATTATTTTACATCCATAATTCGTTTGCCACTCTTTGAATTTTTCACTTGCAAGTTTGGGTGAATAATTACTTTCTAATATAATAGAATCACCGCTCTCAAGATGCTGAGTTGTGACGTAATTCATTATCTCTAACGTAGCTCGAGCTAATTTTCCGGAGAATTCTTTATCGCTCCATCCAATTTTATCGTACATTATTTCTTTTATGTCATCTTTTGCGATCAGTGGGACACGTAATGATTTGGATATTTGACGGCTTAATGATGTTTTGCCCGTACCAGGCAATCCTGTGAATATAACGATTGTTGATTTCATAAAAAAACTATATCACATTATTTAATTCTGTGTGTTTTTTGAACATAGAAATTATTGTAGAAATATTGTATCTATATATATTTTGTATATACTTAAACTAACATGAAACCAGAATATCGACTTCAAAAAATCAATCTGGACATGGGTCTTCCTGAATATCAGATGTATCAAGAAATACCATGCGAAGAACCTGGTGCGGAAAATTTAGCCTACGGATTAAATTACGATGATTTCAAAACTTATCTTGAGAAACTGATCTGCGACGAGAATCGAGTGCTCGATAATGACGGCACTCCGACAACTACCTATATTATGTACGTCGATAATTATCCTGTCGGGGATATTAGCATACGCACTAAAATCAATGAATATTGGATGAAATATTCTGGGAATATTTTTTATAAAGTCCGTCCGTCCGAACGGAAAAAAGGCTATGCGACAAAAATGCTAGAACTTGCGCTTGTTGAATGTAGAAAAATGGGTTTTTCTGAAGTATTTTTGCAAAGTAGTGATGGTAATATCGGATCAGCAAAAACAATTGAAAACAATGGCAGCGTACTACTACGCGATGACGGCAGTCGATATTACATAATTAATCTACAGGATCGTTAATGAAAAATAAAATATCACCATTCATAATACTGTTCGCAATCTGCGCAGTTATATTCATATTTCAATCGATGACAATTATGTACGGATTTTTGGATAATTATAGCCTGGGACGGATAACTACCTACTCTTCCCGTGCGAGCAACCCGAAATAGCAAAAATTCCGTGTTATACGGGCTATGATTTTTGCATAACTATATCAGCCCTAGGAGCTGGATTATTTTCGTTGTTAGTCTGGTTGGCTCAACGAGATTTCGCGGATCATAATAGAGCGAAGTAGCTGGTAAATCGGGAATATTTATATATGCGAAATGATGTATAGTTTTGTATTTTCATTGTATGTCGGTCATTTTTGTATTTGCTATAATAGAACTATGCAAAAAATCGCAACAAAAGTATTTATTTGTGCATCAATCGCGTTCGGAATCTTGGGGATTGTAGTAATTTTGACTAGTTCTGGTCCAGATAGTAAGGATTCTGCGCTTAGCGAAACTCTGATCAAACTATTGTTCATTAGCGTGTTTGTAATATTGCCGTCATTTGCTATCAGTATCGCTGGCAAGTATTTAAATAGTGGTAAATAAAAACAGATGGATACCGAGAATTTATTAAACAAACTCCAGATACCTTTTCGGCGAATCGATCATCCGCCAGTTTTTACCGTTGATGATTTGAATATTCATTTAAAAGACCAATACCCTATCAAGAATTTGTTTTTAAAAGATGATACCAAACAGTATTATTTGATAATAATGTCGGG
>CAZNQY010000060.1:0-3428 GCA_964575635.1 uncultured Saccharimonas sp. (SeqCode)
GCGTAATGACTACGCTGGCGTTCGATACACATGCATTTGTAAAACGCCTGCATGAAGTTGGCTTTACCGACGAACAAGCGGAACGATTGGCTGAGTTGTCTCAGGAAATTGTCAACGCAACGCTGGAACAAATTCACCAACGTGAGTTAGCCAGCAAACAGGATTTGAAAGAAACCGAGTTACGGCTCGAATTGAAAATAGCCGAAACCAAATCCGATTTGATTCGCTGGATAGTGGGTGCAGGACTGTTGCAAACAGCCTTGATAACCGCTTTATTGTTGAAATTGAGCAGCGGTATATAAATTGTTTCTCCGATTACACTGTTGTTAATCGGCGCTACACGAGTTCACATGGATAATACTGACATCAATTCAGCTTGGGCTGCGACTTCCGCTATTCTCAGCGAATTTGACTTCGCAGAAATAAAAATTATTGCCAAACTAGCAGGATTCAACTTAGAAGTCCTGAACAACTTAGGCATTGATGGCAACAACTGGAACAGACCAAGTAGGCATTTACTTATAGAAGACATAGAGAGCAAATTTGTACATTTTTCTGATGATGAAAAACAACGTTTTTTGAATATCGTCATAGAAGAAATATTAGAACGTAGCTACAAACTAAATGTGAACTACGATCCTGAAGAAAAAGTGCAATACTACCTAAATAGACTGGGCTGGCAATTAATTGACAAAAAAGTTTTGCCTATCGAGGTATTAGACATATCGGATTTAAACGAACTAGACCCAGCCGCAAGACACGATTTAATTAAGGCATCCGAAAAATTTCGTGATGGAGACTTCAGTGGGGCAATATCTTCCGCATGCGCGGCTGTTGATAGCGTTACTGCAAGAGTATATAGAGAGAAAAATCTTGGCGATGAAAAAAGCACATCCTTCCAGGAAAGATGTAACAAATCACTTAATGCTATGGGTGTTTTAGATGCTATTGACCGTCAACTTGGCGAAATTCAATGGAAAGAATCTACTGTCATTCAATTCAAAGACAACCTAAAAAAGTCCGTTGGACAAGCAGCATATGTAATGCAGACATTAAGAAGCGATATGTCGGACGTTCATGGCACGAAACCCGTAATAAAACCATTGGCTTTTGACAGCATCAAATGGGCACAAATAATTGTTCGATTATTAAGTGGTAGATATGACTACTAGCCTGCATAAGATAAATTAACTCGACAATATAAACAGTTGCGACTTTTTCGAGCAACAAACTTTATAAGGCTTATATCCTCATGTATAAAAGTCGAGCCACCATGATTGAAGAAATAATTTCTTTGCATATTGAATAACGAATGGGACTACTTGACATATTTACAGGCCGCAATCAAGAGATCATATATTCCGTTAAAAATGAAAAACCAATCCGCTTGAGTGCTGAACAGTTTGGTTTTGCATGTGTTAATTGGGCAATAGTGGCTGAAAAAGAATTGACAAGAACTCTGAAGCTATATGGCAAAGTGCGAACAAAGCCAGACGCCATTGCCAAAATATACCATTATCCAGAACCTATTAAAATTCATGGAATAGCCTCATTTATTGCCGTGTATTGCTCGTATTCTGTAATCAGACTAGGTGTCCCAACCAAATTTTTCGACAGCATTTCCAGAGGAATTTATAGGGCAATCATGGGAGAGGAATCCCCGCTAAAAAATTATATTAATGATAGTGTATTTCTTGAAAATCTTATAAATAAAACGAGTCAACTAACCGCAATCTTTCTTTTAGCTGGTGGCGACGAAAATAAACCACATGATGACCCTATGGTGTCAGGCACAATGGAAGTATCCAATAACCTAGTAATGGCTTTAATGGATGAATATTTGAATCATGATTTCGATGAGTTCGCTCCATACGTCACACCAAAAACTCAAAGCCTTCTTGATGGTACTTTCATAAGTCCTGCGATTTTAGCGAGTCAAAAATATAATGATAATGAATTGATATTTAACTCATTTTATAAAATTGCAAATCGATTTGTTAAGACATCTGACGAAAGTCGAATGCTTATATTTGTTGAATAGAACTCGTAGGTCCGATTAGCAAAGCGTAATCGGAGGAATGAATCGAAGAGATATTGGATTTTGCTTTGTTCTTGCGCCAGCGTAAAGAAAACGCCGAATGGCAAAATTTAAATCCAGCGCGTTGGCAAATTGGGAATAATGAGGAAGACGAGGTATGGAACGATGTTCCAGCCGCGTGAAGTGGTTTTCCATTGATCGACTTTCAGCGCATAAAAAAGCGGCCGGTGTTGATTATAAACGCCGCGAATTTTCAGAGTAACTTTTTAGCGGTAAAAATAAACTCGCAATGGGCTTTTGAAAATGCCTTGGCATTACACAAAGTCGAATATAATGAATAGTAAATTCACCGGCTACTTGGTAAACAATAACTTCAAAGTCGATACAAACAAAATATGACTACAACTGGCATCACTATAGCCGACCGGGAAGCGGAATTAGCCGACTATCTGGCGCGCCAACCCTATTCGGTTGAACAAGATGGCATCAAACTAACGATAGCCAAAAACGTATTTCCGTCGGATTTTGGCTTGACCAGTTCGTTTTTCGGCGATTTCATGTTGAAACAAAAACCCGGCAAGACGGGATTGGACATGGGCTGCGGCAGCGGCTATTTCGCGTTCATCTTGAAAAAAATCGGCTGCGAAGAAGTTATCGGCGTCGACTTTAACCCCGACGCCGTTGCCTGTGCCCGCCACAACGGTTTGCAAAATCCGGAGTTGTCGCCGGACGCATTCATTCACAGCGATTTGTTCGCTTCGGTACCGGCCAAGCGTTTCGACCTGGTTGTGTTCAACTTTAATTACTATCCGTCCAACGGCACCTTCGGCTTGAACCCGGACGGCGGCCAACAGATACTACGCCGGTTTTTTAGCGAGGCGCCGGACTACCTCGAACCCAACGCGCAGATATTCATTCCGTTTTCCGATTTCGTCGGCGCCGAGCACGACCCTAAACATGTCGCTCCGGAATATGGCTTTAACGTAAATGCCGTTGCCGAAACCCACAACCATGCGGGCCGACACGTGATTTACCAAATCAATCAAAATCCAATCGATTAAACCGGCACGGCTAATCGACATGCAGAACTCCGAACTATGAGTAACCACGATGATTATTAACGGCGTCACCATAGACAAAACCTTCGCCGAAGCCTTTCCGATGAAGGCGACGCGAGCCATCATCACCGCCCAGAACGAGAAATGGGCGATGATTTCCGCCCAGGCGATGACCGGCTTTGCCACTTCGGTGATTGCCTGCGGCTGCGAGGCCGGCATCGAGCGGGTATTGAGCCCGGACGAAACCCCGGACGGCCGGCCTGGCGTCGCCATCATGATCTATGCGATGGGCGGCAAGGGTTTGGCCAAGCAATTGGAAACCCGGGCCGGCC
>CAZNQY010000061.1:0-3403 GCA_964575635.1 uncultured Saccharimonas sp. (SeqCode)
CCAATATATATAATCGACGTTATTTTTATCAGTTAGCAACCGAAGCTTTCGATTTAGCTCAGATTGAACATAAAAATATCGTGACAGTGATGTTTGATCTAGATGACTTTAAAATCGTTAATGATATTTATGGGCATCAGGCAGGAGATTATGTTTTGGAAGAAATGGCAAGTCTGTTGTCGAAAATGTTTGGAAGCGAGGGTATTTTTGCCAGATACGGCGGTGAAGAGTTTATTTATATGCAGACAGGGGTATCGATTAACGATATAAAAACAAAAATACAGGATATATGCAATGCTTTATCCAACCATGCTTTTGTCTATAATCACCGTAAAATGAAAGTTACTGCTAGCTTTGGAGTAAGTGGAACAAAAACAGTTATTGAAAAAGCTCTCGACACTTACATTAAAGAAGCAGATGATATGTTATATTGCGCAAAAAGGAACGGAAAGAATCAGGCACTATTTTCAAAAGACCTTGAATAATATATTGGGCTTATATATTGTTTTTGAGTAAAGTGTTATATAATATTTATACAACAATCAATTATGATTGAGTTTCAAAAAAGGAGGGTTCAATTTTATATGAGTAATAAACCTAAGTTTGGATATGGTTGGTTAGTAAAATGGATTTTGGCTGCGATATTAATTGCTGGTGGCATATTGATGAAACTTTATGAAGTTGAAGTGGTCTATGCAACTACCGGAATTGCGATTGTATTATTTTCGTTACTTCGTGTTTATCCATTATTAAAGACGCTTAAGAAAGAAGTATTACGAACAATTAACTTAATTGAAATTATTTTCGATACCATTATGGGCGGAGTCATGGTATATGTGGTTTTTTCTGGTAAATCAGCAGATCCTTTCTGGATAGCAATCTATGGCTATTTGCTTGCGGTATTCTTCTATGCAAGAGGAGTTATTTATATGCTGTCGCTTTACTATTTCCAAGAAAAATCAGAACCCTTGAAATTCTGGTTTCATATCATTAGTTTGACTTTAGGACCAGTAATTTTCGTATTAGCAGTCATGGATAAAGATATTATTTCTACTTTAGGCTGGATAGTACTGTTCATTTCAGTCGGAGGTGGAGCATATTTAGGATATGACGGATATGGTGGGTATCGTAAATACCGCGAATCATCAAAAGCGCTAAATGAACAAAAACAAAGTCAAAAACAACCTGTTGTAGAAAAAGAATTACCAAAACCGATTCAGGAAGAACCTGAAGAAAAACAACCGTACGCTAGTTAATAATTATTGACAGTCAGCCAAAAATAATGTAATATTATATGGCTGACTATCTTTGTGGAGTAATACTCAAGTGGCCGAAGAGGCGCCCCTGCTAAGGGCGTAGGTCGGGTAACCGGCGCGAGAGTTCAAATCTCTCTTACTCCGCCAGTTTTTTTGCAAACAAGAGGCAATAGATATTCGCCTTCAATATGAAAAGACACAGGTGCCGAATTGACACCTGTGTTATTACGGAGGAGTACCCAAGTGGCTGAAGGGGCTGGCTTGGAAAGCTAGTAGATCGTTAACCCGGTGCGGGGGTTCGAATCCCCCTTCCTCCGCCATCTGGACCGTATAGGGTAAATACAACAGTCATTTTCGACGGTTGACCCTTTTAAAGAGAAGAACCATCAAAACTGATGGTCTTTTTTTTCGCTTTATATAGGCCTAAACTCGAATTCATTGTATACGTCAAATATCTACACAGTCTATAAGAAACACCACTAACGAGGGTTCGATAGTGGTGTTTTTATATAGGGGCTGAAATGTGTCCGTCACGGAATTTGACGGATTTTCAACTATTTCTTAATGACTTTATCATAGAAGGTGAGTAGGGTAATAATTCTTCAATTGGCTTTTTATTAAGATTATCTAAAACGTATTCTAAATATTTTGAAACATTTAAGTCATTGATTTTTGCGGTTCTAATGATTGAAAATAATTTTGTGGTATAACGTGCTCCGTCATAAGATCCTGAAGTCATGAATATCTTCCGGTTTAAGACAAACGGTTTAACCGCTCTCTCAGCGATGTTATTTGAAATCTCCACATAACCTGACCTAAGATACGTTGTGAGTTCTGGCCACACTTTCTTGGTGTATAATACCGCTTGCTCAATGGCTGAACCGGTTTTGTATTCATGGTGAAAAATAAGGGTTTCTAACGCCTTTAGAATCTTTGGATGTTCCTCATTTCGTTTTTTAACGATTTCACTTGGAAGGAGCTTTTCTTTTCGGTAATTCGATTCTAAATGAAATAGTTCGCCGATAACCATTAATATTTTATAGGCGTACCCTTCTTGTTTCTTTGACTCGGGTAATGCTTTTACGATATCCATGAATCTTCGCCTTACATGCGCAAAACAGCGCTGTAAATCAATTTTTGGATTCATTTTTTTGAGTTTCGTATAACCCGCATAATCATCGCACACAATCACACCCTGATAACCCTTTAACCAGCTTGCTGTTTGGTCAATTGATCTCGATTCATGAAAGTCATATATCGCTATTTGGGCGTCATAATAGCTTGATGTGTACACATACACATAACTTTTCTTCCGCGCTTTATCTGCTTGCGGTCTTTTACTAATGCTTAATGTTGTTTCATCTGCGTAGATGACTAATGCACTTGTATTGAGTAAATCCGCTTTCATACGCTGATAGAGCGGATCCATCACAGCCGCCATCTTTGCCATATACATCGCTAAATTTTGCTTCGATATCTCGATTTGTAAGGTTTCATTGATATGTCTGCTCAAATGCTCAAACGGTATTCCGAGTTCATATTTATGATATCCGATATACGCTGCGAAGGAATTAGAAAGAATACTTCCTGGAAATAACGACTTCGCAACGGGATAATATAACGTGTTATCTTTGGGATTACACCTTCCGCACTTACAGCTTTGTTTGATGATTTTGGTGACCTTTAAGGTCGCTGGTATCGATTCTACGACATATCTGACTTTCTCGCTTGCTACTTCAAGATTCCCCCCACAACTAGGGCATACATCGATATCAGCTTTTTCATAGACGATATCCGTCACGTGTTTTTCAAAATCATATTTTGTAAAATTCTTTGCTTTTACCTTCCTTGTTTTTGCTTCTTTGATGATTTGTTCTGTTTCATTGATAAGCACTGGGTTCATAACTTCCGTTTTTCTAACGAAGGTCTTGATACGCTCGATATTGTATTTTTCGATTGTGTTTGCTTTTTCTTTTAAAATCTTATTCAGTTTCTCGTTTAATTCAAAAATGAGACGCTGATGCATCTCGTTTTCCGTTTTTAAGGCTTGATTAACTTGTTTTAACCGTTCAATCTCTTTGATCGCTTCTTGTAAGTTCATATTGATAGTTTATCATACTTTTGATACTTTTACTATATATTTATAT
>CAZNQY010000062.1:0-3199 GCA_964575635.1 uncultured Saccharimonas sp. (SeqCode)
ATGTTATTGATAATATCTACAAAATACAAATATATAACATTTCTTGACATATATACCATAAACGATATATCATAAGCTATATGACCAATGAAGATTATAAAGTTAAAATCGGGAATTTAATACAAGAGACGCGACAGTCTAGAAATATGACACAAAGTCAATTAGCGGAAGCTCTTGGGACTAGTCAGAGTGCGATTAATCGCATCGAAAAAGGCGGACAAAATATCAGCCTTGAGATGCTAGCAAGAATTAGCGACGTTTTGTCTAGCCAACTTGTTACATTAAATCAATCCGGCAAAATCAACTTTAGGATCGAAGGTGGAAAGAAGTTGTCTGGCGAAATTGAAGTAAAAACCAGTAAAAACGCTGCTGTTGGGATTCTTTGCGCTAGTTTACTCAACCGTGGAACCACGATAATCCGTAGAGTCGCAAGAATTGAAGAAGTTAACAGAATCATTGAAGTGCTACAAAGTATTGGTGTAAAAATTAAATGGTTAAATACTGATAATGACCTTGAGATAACTCCACCAGCACGACTTAAACTTGACAACATGAACATAGAAGCTGCTACAAAAACTCGTACTGTAATTATGTTTCTTGGACCACTTCTCCACCAATATAATAGCTTCAAGTTGCCATTTGCTGGCGGCTGTAATTTAGGCATCAGAACTGTAGAGCCCCATATGGCTGGGCTCGCGCCATTCGGCCTTGACGTAGTCGCTAAAAACAATTTCTATCAAGCAACAGTGAACAAGAAAAAGATAAATCATACTATTTTATTGACCGAGCGCAGTGACACAGCTACCGAAAACGTCATTATGGCCGCCGCATTGTACGACGGCGTTGTAACTATCAGAAATGCAAGTCCGAACTATATGGTTCAGGATTTATGTTTCTTTATCGAAAAACTCGGAGTTAAAATTGAAGGTATCGGCACAACGATACTAACAATTCATGGCGTTAAGAATATCAACAAAAATATAGAGTACTTCCCTAGCGAAGATCCGATCGAAGCAATGAGTTTTATAGCTGCTGGAATCGTAACGAAATCCGAAATCACCGTAAGACGAGTCCCGATTGAATTTGTTGAAATCGAAATGGCTATTCTTGCAAGCATGGGATTAATATACGAAGTTAGTGATGAATATTTCGCCCGAAATAATAAAACAAGGCTCGTAGACATAACTATCAAAGAATCAAAATTAGTAGCACCCAAAGATAAATTACACAGTATGCCCTTCCCTGGCGTAAACATGGACAATCTCCCATTCCTTGGTTTGATCGCAACAATGGCCGAAGGACGTACCCTCGTACACGACTGGTCATACGAAAATCGGGCAATTTACTTCACCGAGCTTTCTAAATTGAACGCCAATATCGAATTGGTTGATCCGCACCGTGTATATATTTCTGGACCAACAAAATGGAAGCCAGCAGATGTCGTTACACCACCAGCTTTACGACCATCAGTTGTAATTTTGCTTGCTATGCTTGCAGCTCCTGGAACATCAACCTTACGCGATGTGTATTCAATAAATCGCGGATACGAAGATTTTGCGAATCGACTTAATACTCTAGGAGCTAGAGTAGAAACCCTTAGAGAAATCTAGGCGTAGGGATTGTATTTGCGTGGCGTAGGCTGCGTCGCAATATTGGCGCGATTATTCGACAAGGATGGTCGCGCTTTAATTTGTGGTGAAATTTTATTTGAATCATCACCTAATCGTGCACGATCACGATAATTAGCATTAGCTAGCGCTGAGCGATCATAAGCCATAACTACTCGCCTATTTTCGTTAAGCGCGCGTCGTTTATCAAACGACGAAGAGCTAGTTGAGCCAATCTGATTTCCGTTAGCCAACTTCGCAAATCCACTACTGTGAAAGTGTTTATCGTCACTATCATATTCTGCTAAATGCTTATTCAAATCCATAATATAATTATAGCATTACTCAAATTGTCAAAATAAAATCCGATCACAGGGATCGGAGTTTATTTTGGTGCGGGCGGCGAGAAAACATCAAATTCTCTCCGTTCATTTATGAAAAAATGTAAACACTTTTTCATTTCATTCACTGCACCGAACTTGCATCTGGCTCACTTCGTTCGCTGATGCGAGTTCAATTCAACGTCATACCAATTAAAAAATCTAGGATAAACCTAGATTCTTTCATTGGTGCGGGCGGCGAGAATCGAACTCGCATCGCTTGCTTGGAAGGCAGGCATATTAGCCATTATACGACGCCCGCACAATTCTCATATTATAACACTAACCACCTAGTCTTGAGAAGAATTTATCAATGTTTTTAGTATTCCAAAATGTCATTCAATCTGTTACAATTATCTAGCAATAAATTGCATGGCGGACGTAGCTCAGTTGGTTAGAGCGCTGGTCTGTGGATCCGGAGGTCGTGGGTTCAAGCCCCATCGTTCGCCCCAAAACAATAAAATCAGGTTATCCTGGTTTTTTTGTTTTGGATGAAGGATTTGATTTAACCTATGGCCAAGGTCGTGGGTGAGAACTGCCAGCGGCAGTTCGCAAGGCAATGTCACAGATGAATTACATTCATCTGACTGACTTGCGGGGTCGCGGAACGTGACCAAGCCCCATCGTTCGCCCCATAATAAAAAATCAGGTTTATCCTGATTTTTTATTATTTAATAGCCTAATCTCTTAAACCGCTCAAATTAAAATAGTTGCTCTTTATTTTAATGATTTTCGGAAGCTTCAGCGTCTTCTTTTGTTATATGATTAGTTCCGTGTGGATGCTCGGCTGGTGCGTATATAGAATAAACCTTCAAATCATCTTGTCCGATATTCACTAAATTATGCCAAGTTCCAGCTGGAACAATAACAGCGTCACCGTCGCCAGCTTGCGTTTCTGATAAATCAATTTGGCTCGAGCCCATCAACACACTTGCTTGCCCTTGTTCGATTCGCAAAAACTGCGAAACATCTTCGTGGACTTCTAACCCAATATCTCCACCCGGTTTAATCGACATTAAAGTCACTTGTAAATTTGGACCCGTCCAGAGTGTTGTGCGGTAATTTTCGTTTTGGATTGTCAATTTTTCAATTTGACCCACAAAAGGATTTGGACCACCATCAATTATATTCATTTATATCGTTCCCCTTTCATACTATTAATTACAATTCACTACAAGATATCGTAGGTCCATAGGGTTAATTCATTAAATT
>CAZNQY010000063.1:0-2677 GCA_964575635.1 uncultured Saccharimonas sp. (SeqCode)
GGGTAACCCTGACGAAGTTGCAAAAGTAGTATTGTTTTTATCTAGTGATCTCGCTAGCTACGTTCAGGGAGCTATCGTTCCGGTTGATGGCGGATTTTTGTCATCTTGATTTTGAAATAATAATTCAATTATAAACTCATCAGATTGATCGGAGAGGTTTTCTTTTTACTGACGGTGTTAACGCAAGCTAGATATTCTTTGTGCTTTTTCTTGTTCGAATACATTAACTCGTCAGCTCTTGCGACCGTATTACAAAGTGTTTCGTCAATAGATCTATTAAACACTGCAACTCCAAAAGCAAGCGTGATTCTGGAATGAGTTAGTTTTTCGTGAACGGCTTTGCTTAATTCGTTTTCGAAATCATCAGAGTTGTTGAAATTTGTACAGATAACAACAAATTCATCGCCGCCAAGTCGAACAACAATGTCGTCTTTTCTGAATATTTCGCGCAGGATTTCGGCGCTTTTTTTGATTAACTTATCGCCCGCTTCATGTCCATGTCGGTCATTAATTTTTTTCAGGTCATTGATATCAGCTAGTACTATCCCGATTCTGTTGTGATCGCGGTTCACATCAAAGTGATCGGATTTGTATTTATTAAAATAATTACGGTTATAACAACCAGTTAGTGAATCTATAAAACTAAACTCTTTGGTTTTTTCTAATTCAGCTTGCGTAATTTGCAATCTAGCTTTTGTTTCAGCTAGTTCTTCTTTGGCGATTTCAAGTTCGGACAAAAGCTCTGGCAGAGGCTCGTGTGTTGTAATATCAGAATTATTTTTTCTGGTCAAAATGCGTGTTCTAACAATAACAGAAGGTCGCCGCCATTTTGTAGATTCGGAAAAATAATTCATACCCTATACCTAAGTTTCTTGTTACTTTATCTAATTCTAGCAGATTCTAGGTGTAATATGCAATTGATTTGGGGTGTTTATCGAAATAATTGATGGCGTAATCGACAAAAATCTGGTATAATATATTTTATGAGTAAGGATATCATACAAATAAATTATGATAGGTTCTGCCTGCGAACAAGTATGTTAATATTATTGTCCGTATTCTCGATTATTTTAATAACATTGACGGCTTTTAATGTAACTCTATTGCAATCTAGCGATCTGCATGGAATTACATTTGTTACTGTATTTTTTGTGACATTTTGGACTGTTATTACAGGCTTATATACACAGAATCGTATTCGTAATAATCGTACTAATAAATTTCGATATATAATCTCGGCAATAGTCGGAGCGGCCTTGGGTTTTATTATGGTCGTATTATCCTCTGTTTATCTATTCGTAATCTCTAATATTTTTAGAATAGACGCACTTGCGCCAATTTGGATAAGTTGTTTATTGTCGCTATTTTCTGCAGTTGCCGTGTATATTGCGACGAAAAGCATATTTAATTTGAACCAGTCAAGGTATTTATCTTTGACAGTTATTACCTATCTTGTCGGTTTTTGTTCATCGCTAATTTTAACGCGAAACCAAGATTGGTGGTATACATCGGTCTGTGCATTAGGTATGCCAAGCAATCCAAATTTTGAATATTATAATATTACATTAATTTTGGGCGGTTTGATGTTGATGGCTTTTTCTTTTTATTTGTTACCGCAATTAAAGATCTTAGTACAGGAACACTTGCTTGGCAGGATGCAGTTCTATATTTTAGCGGCATTATATTATACCCAGGCATTAGTAATAGCTTTAGTCGGTGTGTTTCCGTATGGAATTTCTGACTATACCAACAAGGTACATATGTTTTTGGCACAGTTCACCTTTTATATCATTGCGGCTATAATATTATTCGCTGTTTGGTTTTTTAATAAATTTCCAAAAGAATTTATTAGGTCAAATTATATACTTGTTTTGTTTGGCGCTATTTTATTCTACATCGCTAATTACACAGTCAGTTCGTTGTTTACGCTCGCAGAGATGTTGAACGTCGTAGTTATTATAGTTTGGGTAAATCTATTTTTGAAAACAATTCAGAAATTAAGTAATGCGAATAACTTATATTTATAAATAAAAAACCCTAACTATAGCTAGGGTTTGCAAATTCAAACAAGCGCGCTGGTGTTGATTCCAAATTTTTCGTTAGCAAACTTTTCCAAGTAACGCAAAACCAAATCTGCTGTCACAGTATGACCCAGATGAACGCCGAATTGAGTACTAATACCGACGCTTTCAGGGTGCATTATCTTGGGTTCGATGTGATCGTCGGGCTCAATCATTATGCTACCGTTCGATAACAGATAAACTTTGATATGACAGCCGACATTGTAAATCTCGCCGATTCTCCACGAAATATGTTTTCTGCCACTTAATTCAATCCATCGATAAATATCGTTATACTCGTTTTCCGCCTTTTCCAATATCCGTTTGATTAAGGATTTAATTCTAGCAACTTTTTCGTTAAAGATTGCAGCGTTTTTTTCGATTTCTGCAATTTCTGCTTCTCTGATTTTACGTTCTGAATCTTCATAGAATTGTTCGATTTTTCCCAAAATCAACACCTCTCTCTTGTTTTTTGAATTTTTGATGTGCTCACCATAAACTGATGTTAATATCGGTATAATATAATGAATTACATCGAAAGTCAATCTACTGTAACTCGATTAGGTCGACCCACTAAACATCTAGCACACTTGTGTTGACCGATGCGTGTTCAAATC
>CAZNQY010000064.1:0-2670 GCA_964575635.1 uncultured Saccharimonas sp. (SeqCode)
CTGGCTCAACGAATTAATGCGGCTTGCGGGGGAGATAAAATCAACAGCCTGTTAGTCATCAGAATCAAATAAGCGGACGTTTGCCTGTTATCGATTATGCTGGCCCCTTTTGCAGTCATTATTGTAATATCTGCCTGCCGACTATAAAGGGAAGCGCCTCTAAATTAGTCAATCGAGCTTGGCAAGCCCCGGTTCTTGTGGTCGCATGGAGTGCAACTTGTTGATCAAACCGTTATTTTTTGTGGTAAAACTAATAATCAAATCAGACGTTATTTAAGATATGGCTAAAAAAGCTTACGATAGCCCACCGATAACCGAAGCAGTTATCGAAATACGTTTTTATCCGTCGATCAATGAAAAGGTTCTCACTAAAACCGTAAAAGCGTTTGCCAAATATTATCCAGAGCTTATACCTATCGATCAGTATGAATTTGAGGTAATAGTAGACAAAGGAGTACCGACGACTAATACAAAGACAGTACGAGAATTTAAGCGTACGTCCCAAGATATGACGGAAGTTATTGTTTTAAAAAATTCGGCTTTTGTACTTTCACAACTGGCTCCTTATAAAAGTTGGGAGAATTTTATCGCTCGATTTGAGCGAGACTGGAATCTTCAAAATAAAATAGCAGGCCAGAGAGAAATCCTGCGAATAGGTGTTAGGTTTATTAATAGAATTGATATTCCAAGGGCGGAAAATGATTTGGTTAATGAATATGAGTACCTGAATATTTACCCAAAACAACCAGCAGAAATAGGGCCGTTTTTAGGTTATGCAGTACAGTCTCAAATGTTTTTGCCAGAAATTAATTCGTTTTTGAGACTCAATTCTGCTGTCGTACCATCACCATTAATAGACAATATATCAATAGTTTTTGATCAAGACATATCTAGAGAATCAGAACTGCCACAAAATACAAAAGATATACTAGTGTATTTAAATGAGGTGCGGGGCGAAAAAAATAAAGTTTTTGAACTATGCGTGACTGATAAAGCAAGAGAGTTGTTCAGAAAATGAGTACTAATAATATCCCCTTGGAATTGAAACAAAATTACATAGACTCTGCTGTTAGCGAGGATACTTTGGTAGTTCGTCGCCACATTGACAATTTGGTCGTTAGTTCTAGCTCAAGTTTTTCAAATGTTTCTACCAAATCATACAAAACTAAACTTGTATCAAAACCAACCGTAGAAGAAGTATTATTCGATGCCCGCGCGAACATTAAGGTGCTGACATCTGCTTTGTCGATGCATCTAGATGATGGGTTTAGAAGGAGTTTATTCGAACAAATCGACCTGATCCATGATCCAGATGATTGGGACGAAACCGATTCGCCAATTAATAGTGATACATTCAAGAGTTTTATTAGGTGGTACATATTAAACTCACCGGGCGTTAAACCTGGATATGGATTAAGCTCTACTGGAAACATTATCGCCATGTGGTTTAATAACAAAGATAAATTACTTATCGAATTTTTCCCATACGATAAAGCCCGCTGGCTAGTTTCTAAGGTTGTTGCTGATGACGAATTTGAGCGCGCATCGGGAACTGCGAAAATATCGCGTTTGTTGGATGTATTAGCACCGTACTCACCAAATGACTTTTTCCGGCGAAAGGAGTAGGTCTTGAGCATTCCTGACGATAATCATGTAATGCGACATATCCCGCAAAAGAAATTACTCAGAGATGGAGACGGGAATATTTTGGGAATATCGCCCTATGCTTTTGAAGTGAGAGAGGTCGATCAAAATCGGTTATCAACAAACTGGTTGGAATATTTTGAAGGGTCAAACCATGCAGAAAACGTAGAGTCGACTGTTCAATCTATGAGAGATAATCCACTTAGACCGATTAAGAAGACCGCCAATTGCGGATTTGGGGTAGGAAACGTCTTAAAAATTAAAGACATTTGTTCTGCTCATGGGATAAAAAATCCTGACGTAGTTCACAATCCAACAAGAGATAATAAATCACATTCTCGAATTCTTAGAATTCCCCAAGATCATATGGATTTATACAATGCCTTAGCCGACGAAGCATTTTTAGAACTCCATATGAACGGAGATATTCCATAATTAATAAGAGACACGATAACCCTAAAATTTGATTTAGTTTATTCAAAGATGGAAAAGGGAACGCCACCCTGTTGATTCACTCCAACGTAATCAGGTATTACATCGATTTTGAATGTCCGCTCTCTTGGAAATTCTAGATGCTTTTAAGAATTCACTGAGTGTCGGCTTATGGCCGATACAAGCCATCAAATTCTCGCTGGGTTTGTATCGGAACCGTTGACGGCTTTGTGATTGAGGGATTCAAACTGAGTCGCGTCATGGATGAAACGCTACGCGAAGCCTGTTTGAACATCGAGCCGCGGACCGACAACCGCGATAGTTTTCTCTGCTTGTCGTCGGCAACTGCTCCATGCGTTGCTCTACCTCCTGTATCGCTGCAGTCGAAAGAAAAGTATCCAAAAGAAAAGACACCCCGCTGCCGCTTATTCTCTGCGTGCCGAAGGCCATGAACGGGCTTTCCGTAGGGGCTTTCCCAGCCGCGGCGGAAAACGCGCGGCATCCCTGCCCTGCCGCGCCCCTGACGGGTAAGTCGCTAGGTAGTCGTCCCTGAAAAAGCCGAAATTGTTCAGAGACGACCGCTCTCATGCGAAC